>DATHHS010000131.1:0-4175 GCA_035317085.1 Burkholderiales bacterium | reverse complement strand
GGGTCGGTTCGCACGCCGTATTCCATGAAACAGCGCCGGATATATTCGGTCTCGCCTTCGAACACCACCCACACGCCGAAACGGATGTCATAGGGAATCGCCTGCCCGTCGCGATCGAGCGAGGACACGACTTCGACCTGCCCCTTGTGATGCAGCTGCCCGCCCTCGGCCTTCGGCCGCATCACCCGCGGTATATCGTCTATGGATGCGGGCGGATAGGCGAGTCCCTCCGGCGCCGGCGTGAGCCCGGTTGCGTTGCACACCGCCGTGGTCTCGATCGCCGGCTTCGAGCCGTCGAGGAAGGAGTTGAACATTTTCGGATTGAGTCCGCCCAATTGCGCCTGTTCCGGTGTGAGGCCGTAGTATTGCCACACCGTTTCCGGCGTGGACTGCGCGAAGTGCGGCAGCCATTTGTGGCCGCGTCCCGCCGCGACCACCGGGAATCCGGCCGCGCGCGCCCAATCGACGAGCTCGCAGATGAGCGCGGGCTGGTCGCCGTAGGCGAGGCTGTACACGACCCCGGCCTCCTTCGCTTTTTTTGCGAGCAGCGGCCCGCAGAAAGCGTCCGCCTCGACCGTCACCATCACCACGTGCTTGCCGTTTCGGAACGCGGCGAGCGCATGCTCGACTGCCGCAACCGGATTGCCCGTGGCTTCGACGATGATTTCCACGGCAGGATGCGCGACGAGCGCCTGCCAGTCGTCCGAAACGTGCGTGCGCCGCTCCTTCAGCGCTGCGTCCAGCGACGCCGCCGCGTATCGCTCCTCTTTCCAGCCGACGCGCTCGAGGTTGGCGCGCGCGTTTTCCGGCGAGAGGTCGGCGATACCGGCGAGATGCACGCCGGGCGTCTTCGGCACCTGCGCGACATACATGGCGCCGAACTTGCCTGCGCCTATCATGCCGACTCGGAGCGGCTTGCCTTGCGCTTCGCGCTCCTGGAGTTTCGCGTAGAGATTCACGCTTACGCAGCGAGCTTCGGTTTCAAGGCTTCCTCCGGAGTTCCGTCCCTCCAGGGTAGCGGAACCTCGTATTCCTTCAACAGGCAATCGTCCGGCAGGCACTCGAGGGGCGTGAAATCCCGGTGCGCGATGTATTCGGGACGCTTGAACCGGCGAATATGGTTCGACACGGCGCACAGGCTCAGATAGACGCTGACCCTGTTCCACGGAGACAAATTCGAAGTCGAGGCGTGCACCAAGCAGGAATGAAACAGGATCATCGAACCGGCGGGCCCCTTCGGCGCGACGATGCCGCCGCGCCCGATCAGCTTGCCGATCGTCTCGTGATCGATGGTCCAGAGCGGATAGCTCGTCGTCGAAGTGTCGTGCGCGGCGTCGATGACCCCGAGCTTGTGACTGCCCGGGATGAGCATCAGAGGTCCATTGAATTCGTTGACTTCGTCCAGGAAGATCGCCACATTCATCGCGCGCGCCTCGGGCATGAGGTCGTCGTTCTTCCATGTGCCGTAGTCCTGGTGCCATTGCCAGACGTCACCGTCGAAGGCCATCTTGCCGTTGATCTTGAACTGGTGCATGTACACCTCTTCGCCGAGCAGTTGCACCGCCGGCGAGATCATGCGTGGATGACGCGCGAGCTTCGCGAAGGGAACGCTGTACATGTGCGCGGCGAAGTTGGTGCGCACGGCGTCGCTCCCCTTCTCGAGCACGTTCTCCGGGCGGCGCTGAGCGTAGAGCCGCGGCACTTCGTCCGTGAGCACCTTGATTTCCTCCGGCGCAAACAGCGCCGGAAAAAAGAGGTAGCCATCGCGCTCGAATTGCTCGATCTGCTCTCGATTGATTTCCATGCAGCGTTCCTCCGATGCCGTGGATTTCGCCGGGACACGCCTCTATTCCGCATTATATAGAGAGGGACGAGCCCGCACCTTTGGACGGCGCACCGAGCACGCCTCGGCATCGCCGTTGCGGCGAATCGAATGCTTCGCGCTACCGGGCCGGATCGCTCTTCGCGGAGGACGGTACGACCTGGAAAAACACCTCGTCCTGCCGAATCATGCCGAGCTCGAAGCGCGCGCGCTCTTCGATCGCTTCGAACCCCTTCTTCAGATCGCGCACCTCGGCGTCGAGGGCCGCATTGCGCTGACGCAGACTGCCGTTTGCGTCCTTCTGCTCGACCACCTGACGCTCAAGGCCCCACACACGGAACCATCCACCTTTCCCGAACCACAACGGGTATTGCAGGAGCAGGATGGAACCGGCGAAGGCAACGGCGAGCGCTTTCATCTCAACTGGTAGAAAGCTTCCCGTCCCGGGTAGCCGACGGCATCACCGAGGTCTTCCTCGATACGCAGGAGCTGATTGTATTTCGCGACGCGATCGGACCTCGAAAGCGACCCGGTCTTGATCTGGAGTGCGTTCATGCCCACGGCGATGTCGGCGATCGTGGTGTCCTCGGTCTCCCCGGACCGGTGCGAAATCACGGCGGTGTAGGCCGAGCGCTTCGCCAGCTCGATCGCCGCGAAAGTCTCGGTAAGCGTTCCGATCTGGTTCACCTTGATCAGTATGGAGTTGGCGATTCCGAGCTGGATTCCCTCGCGGAGGATCTTGGTGTTGGTTACGAAAACATCGTCGCCGACCAGTTGCACTTTCCTGCCCAGCCTTTCGGTCAGCGCGCGCCAGCCGTCCCAATCCGACTCGGCCATCCCGTCTTCGATGCTGAGGATCGGGTATTTCCCGGCCCAGGCGGCGAGAAGGTCGCCGAACTCGGCGGAACTGAGCTTGTGTTTTTTCGAATCGATAACGTATTTGCCGTCCTCATAGAACTCGGAGCTGGCGCAGTCAAGAGCCAGCGCCACGTTGGTGCCGGCGTGATAGCCGGCGCGCTCGATGGCCTCGAGCACCAGTTGCAGCGCCGCTTCGTTGTTCGGCAGATTCGGTGCGAACCCACCCTCGTCGCCGACCGTCGTCGACAGGTGCTTGCTTTCGAGGAGGCCCTTCAGCGCATGAAAGATCTCGGCGCCGCAGCGCAGGGCCTCGCGGAAGCTGGCCGCCCCAACCGGTACGATCATGAATTCCTGGATATCGAGATTGTTGTTCGCGTGAGCTCCGCCGTTGATCACGTTCATCATCGGTACGGGCATCTGCATCGCGCCCGAGCCGCCGAAATACCGGTAGAGCGGCAGTCCCGACTCCTCGGCCGCCGCTTTCGCCACCGCCATGGACACGGCGAGAATGGCGTTTGCGCCGAGGCGCGATTTGTTTTCGGTGCCATCCAGTTCGATCAGGGCTTTGTCGATGAAGCTCTGCTCCTGCGCATCCAGACCCATGATCGCTTCGGAGATCTCGGTGTTGATATGCTCGACCGCCTTCAGCACCCCCTTGCCGCCGTAGCGGGCCTTGTCCTTGTCGCGGAGTTCCAGCGCCTCGCGCTTGCCGGTCGAGGCCCCCGAGGGCACCGCGGCGCGGCCCATCACTCCGGATTCGATCAGCACATCCGCCTCCACGGTCGGATTGCCGCGCGAATCGAGAATTTCTCTTGCGACGACGTCGACGATTGAGCTCATCTCCTGCCCTTTTTTTGCGTTTTAAGTTTCTGTTCCGCGAATCCGCCGCTCTTGACCAGCGCGTCCAGTTCCTTCAGCGTACCGAGCAGGTCCTTCATCCGGTCGAGCGGCCAGGCATTCGGGCCATCGGAGAGCGCTTTGTCCGGGTCGGGATGCGTTTCCATGAAGACCCCGGCGATACCGCACGCGACCGCGGCGCGTGCGAGAACCGGGACGAACTCGCGCTGCCCGCCGGAAGAGGTCCCCTGGCCGCCCGGAAGCTGCACCGAATGCGTGGCGTCGAACACCACGGGGCAACCCGTCTCGCGCATGATCGCGAGCGAGCGCATGTCCGAGACGAGGTTGTTGTAGCCGAACGAAGCGCCGCGCTCGCACACCATGATGCTGTCCTTCCCGCTCGCTTCGCGCGCCTTGTCGACCACGTTCTTCATTTCGCCGGGAGACAGGAACTGGCCTTTCTTGATATTGACCGGCTTGCCGCTTGCCGCGACGGCGTGGATGAAATCGGTCTGACGGCAGAGAAACGCCGGCGTCTGCAGCACGTCGACGGTCGCGGCAACTTCGGCAATGTCGTCCTTGTCGTGGACGTCGGTCAGAACCGGCACGCCGACTTTCTTTTTCACCTCGCCGAGAATCTCCAGGCCTTTGCTCATAC
>DATHHS010000130.1:0-2525 GCA_035317085.1 Burkholderiales bacterium | reverse complement strand
AAAGGAATCCTTCCATCCCTGATTCGCGAGGCCCTCGTTCGTCTGGCGATGATATTCGACGAAGCCGTCGCCATCGCGGTCACCGTAATGATCGATCCAGGTGAGCGCGGCTTCGGCGTTCGGCCACAGCGAGCGCACCGTCTCAAGGTCCCCGGTTCTCCGAAAATACTCACCGAGCAGCAGCAGGAACAGGGGCGTGGCGTCGATGCTCCCGTAATAGCGGCCGAATGGCACCTCGCGCAGATTCGCCATTTCTCCATGGCGCATCTCGTGCAGAATTTTCCCGGGCTCGGCGTCGCGTTCCGGCTCGACCGCGGTCGCCTGGGTGGCGGCGAGAAATCCGAGCACACCCCGCGCGATCGTGGGATCGAGCCACAGAGTCATCAGCGCCGTGATAATTCCGTCGCGCCCGAACGGCGTGCTGAACCAGGGAATCCCAGCGTACGGGTAGGGCCCCTGGGGCGTGTCGGTAATCAGCATGTACAAGTCCGAAACGGAGCGTCTGACGATTTCGTTGTATACGGAGTTCGAGCTATCGACGATTGCCGCGCGTGCGCTCGACTCTTTCAGGGCATGCCGGGCGTCGCGCAGACGCCGGTAGAACGTGCGGCCGCTCCATTCGCCCTGGGCCGCGCTGGTGAAGCTGATGCGCGCGAATACCCTGCGCGTCGCCCGGGGCGGCAGCGACACCTCGAAAACCGCTCTGGTCGTCGTTATAGTCCTCGGCGCCGGAAAGAACGCAATCTCCGTGGCCCGTTCGATCTCATCAAGTCCCTTGTAGCGGAGCACGACGCCGTGATCACTCTCGAGCGAGGCCCGGGATTCGCCGCGGGCGCTGCGGTGCTCGCCCCGCACCTCGAAAAGGTCCGCAAAGTCCGACGCGAAGCGGTACGTTAACAGCAAGCTCAAGGGGCGATCGCCGAAATTTCTCACCACCAGCCGCTCGTAACAGGCGCCGTTCCAGATGAACTTCATGCGGTTCAGATGAATATTTTCACGCCGCAGTGCGATCTTGCCATCCTCGAGCAGATCCGGGTTGCTGAGGTCCGCCGTAAACACGGCGTTGTCGTCCTGCGTCATCGAGGAGAGCAGCAGCGGCCGCCCTTCCTCGAGAAGCAGCTGCAGCTGCGACAGCATGCGCGTGTCGCGATAGTACAGGCCCTCGGGATTTCCCGGCTCGCCGCCGATGTCGCCGCGAAGATCGAACACCGCGAAAGTGTCGCCGTGCTTGAGCGTGCGCGTGCGGCGCTGCTGCAGCGTCGCGGAGACCGCGATGGCGAATTGCGGCCCCGGAGCCTCGTCGACCGAATGGGAGGAATCGACCGAATGTGGGGACGGCGTCGGGTCGAACATCGAGAATGTATTCATGCGTTGTTCCCAAATCAGGAGGAAGATCGACGGGGCTTGTAAATTTTTCAGCCACAAGCCTCGGCGAAGACGCAGAAGCTGATCAACATCAGAGTTTCTCTTACAACGCTCGGTTCCAATTGCAAGCCGACAACGGCGACAGGAGCGGATACGATCCGTCCTACGATAGATTGTATCAGCCTGTGGGGACCAGATGAGGATAGCGCAAATCGCACCGCTCGCCGAAGCCGTGCCGCCTAAACTGTATGGCGGCACCGAACGCGTGGTCGCTTACCTGACCGATGCCCTGGTGGAGCTTGGGCACGACGTCACGTTGTTCGCATCCGGCGACAGCGCCACCAAAGCGACTCTACACCCCATCTGGCCGCGCGCGCTGCGCCTCGACCCCGACGTGAAAGATCACTTCGCGCCGCTGTTCATGCAGCTCGAGACCGTGGCGCGGCGCGCTCACGAATTCGATTTGATTCATAGCCATATCGACTACTGCGGCTATCCGTTGTTGCGCTGGCTCGGCACCCCGTCGCTCACCACGCTGCACGGTCGTCTCGATCTGCCCGAACTGCCGCCGCTTTATAAGCTCTACAGCGGCATCCCGGTGGTGTCGATTTCAAATTCACAGCGCGTGCCGCTGCCTGAAGCGAACTTCGTCGCGACGGTGCTGCACGGCCTGCCGCAGAATCTGTTGATCAAGGGCGAGGGACGCGGCGGATACCTTGCGTTCCTCGGGCGCATCTCCCCAGAAAAGGCGCCGGACGCCGCGATTCGCATTGCAGTGCGGGCCGGCATTCCGCTCAAGATCGCCGCCAAGGTGGACCGTGTCGATCAGGAATATTTCAAGACCGCGGTCGAGCCGCTGCTCTGCCAAGCCGATGTCGAGTTCATCGGTGAAATCCGCGAGGACCAGAAGCAGGAATTTCTGGGCAATGCCGCGGCGCTGGTTTTCCCGATAGCGTGGCGCGAGCCGTTCGGATTGGTGATGATCGAGGCTATGGCTTGCGGAACTCCCGTCATCGCGTTCGATAACGGCTCGGTGCCTGAGGTACTGGAAGACGCAGTGACCGGCTTCATCGTGCACGGCGAGGATCAGGCGGTTGAGGCCGTGCGGCGTATCGGTTTGCTCGACCGCGCCCGCATTCGGGGCGAATTCGAGCGCCGCT
>DATHHS010000129.1:0-4442 GCA_035317085.1 Burkholderiales bacterium | reverse complement strand
AGTACGGACGGCTGCCGCTGTCGCGCGACCTCGCCGCCGCGATCGAGTACGCGCGCGAAGGATACCCTGTGACGGGAAGGCTCGCGCGCTGGATCGAGATGTGCGCCGGAGAGAACGCCCTGAACGCGCACGCGCTAGCGCTTTTCGTTCCGGACGGCACCGCGCCGCGCGCCGGCGGCCGGCTCAGGAACCCGGGTCTTGCGCGGGTGCTCGAGCGGATCGCCTCGGGAGGGCACGAAGGTTTCTACTCAGGCGACACGGCGCGGGCGCTCGCGAATTTCTCCCGTGCGGGCGGCGGGTTTTTCGACGAAGCGGACTTCGGAGAACAGCGCGCGGGCTGGGGCGAGCCGCTCCGCGGTATCTACCGAGGCGTGGAGATCTGCGAGACGCCGCCGCCGACTCAGGGCTTCACCGTGCTCGAGATGCTCAACCTGCTGGAATCCTGCGAGCTCGGCAAGATGGATCCGCTGGGTCCCGAGCTCGCGCACCTGCTGGTGCAGGCGAAACAGATCGCCTATCACGACCGCGACAGGCTGCTCGCCGATCCGGAGTTCCAGCCGGTGCCGGTGGAGCGCCTGATCTCGAAGCCGTACGCGGCGGAGCGCCGGCGCCTGATGAGCGCGGACCGCGCACTGCCCTGGAATCTCCTTCCTTCCTTTGGCACGCTTGCCGGGGACACCGTGTTCGTCGCTGCGGTCGACGCAGAAGGCAATGCCGCCGCATTGATCCAGAGCCTCTACTTCAACTTCGGCTCGGGGCTGGTCGCTGGCGATACCGGCATCGTGCTGCAGAACCGTTCGGCGTACTTCTCGCTCGATCCGGGACATCCCAACCGGCTCGAGCCCGGCAAGCGCCCGATGCATACGCTGATCGCGTCGATCGCGCTGAAGGACGGTCGTCCCTGGCAGGTGTTCGGCTGCATGGGCGCGGACGGCCAGCCGCAGATCCATCTGCAGAGCTACGTCCGCCTCATCGATTTCGGCTTCGATATCCAGCAGGCACTCGAGATGCCGCGCTGGCTTTCCGGGCGTTTTTCGATCGGCGAGCCGCGCGATCTGCTCAACATCGAGGCGCGTTTTCCGGAGGCCACCGTCAAGGAACTTCAGCGGAAGGGGCACTCGGTCAACCGCTGGCCCGACTGGTGCGAACTTGCCGGCCATGCACACGGAATCACGATCGATCCGGAGTCGGGCGCGCGCATCGGCGGAGCCGACCCGCGCAGCGACGGTGCGGCCGTGGGCTGCTAGTCGGTTCTAGCCCGCCGCGAGCAACAGCCCGGCGAGGAGCGCGATCCCGGCGACTCCTGCGGGGACGAAATACCGGTCGAAACTGCTCTCTCCGCTCCGCGCGACGAGCGTCAGCGGGACGTTGGTGCGGGCGGCCAGAATCTGCGGGATCGACGGAATCAGCCATTGCAGCCATTTCGACTGCGGTCCGACCCCCAACAGGATTCTGTCCACCCGCTCGGCCTCTGCGACGGTCGCGATGCGCTCGGTCAGCGATCCGAACTCGATTCGCGCCCGATGGCAGATACCGGCTCGCGACAGCCGCTCGATCATGCCCGCCATCGCCGCGCGGCTGCTCGAGGCACGAAAACTGTCGCGCCGCGCCCGACTGACGAATCGCGACACGCGGCGGTTGTAGGCCGGCTGCACGTTCAGCAGCACGACTTCCACCTTCACGCCCCGCGAAGCCGCGGCTTCAAGGAGGTCCACCGTCGGGAGCGCCGCTTCGGACGAGCCGACCGGAATGAGGTATCTCATGGCATCACTTCCATTGGGATTGAAGCTGCAGCCTGCGATTGCGCAACCAGGCCGATCCGAGGACTGCGGCGACCGCGGTGGCATACACGAGGGGCGCGGAACCCGAGTGCGCCGCGAGCAGGTCTCTCACGAACGGCTCGCTCGCGATCATGTGCGTGGCGGTCCAGACCAGCACCGCGCCGCCGGCGTAGAGCAGGCCGGGAAAGCGCCCGATGCACTCCAGGATCAGGCTGCTGCCCCAGATCACGATGGGGATCGAGATCGCCAGGCCGAGCACTACCAGAAGCACATTGCCGTGCGAGGCGCCCGCCACCCCGACCACGTTGTCCATGCCCATCACCGCATCGGCGACCACGATGGTGCGCATCGCGCCCCAGAATCCCGCTGCAGGAGCGATACCGCGATCGGAGGAGGAGGATGCGGTGCCGGTCAGCACCTGGTAGGCGATGACGAGGAGCAGGATCCCGCCCGTAAACATCAGCCCGGGAAGCTGCAGCAGCCAGAGTACCGCCACGGTGAGCGTCGCGCGGATCGCAACCGCGCCCACGGTCCCCCAGACGATCGCGCGGCGCCGGTGCAGCGGCGACAGCTTGCGCGCCGCGAGTGCGATGACGATGGCGTTGTCGCCCGCCAGCACCAGGTCGATGACCACGATGGCGGTGAGCGCGGACCAGAAGTCGGGTATCTGCAGCAGTTCCACTTCGTCCTCCTTTTGTGGCTGGGACGATTGTGGCGGGCTCCGCTCGTGAAGAAAATTGATGTTGCGCGATGCACCCATCGCCTCCGGCGATGGCATGCGAAACTCGATGCCAGCTATTGCAAATCGCGATACATCGCGATTTGCATGTGCTTCTGGACCCTGCTAACCTGAGGCGTACTCTCCCTAGGGGAGTAGCTTCTTCGCGGAGCGATCGTCAAGACGGGTGGTTCAAGCCCCGGTCGCTTCGGCAGCAGTCATGCTGCAAGCGAGACCTGGGGCCGATCGCGGCGGCAAAAACGCCGGTCGATCGGACTCAGGCCCGGCCCGTTTCCGCCGATACGGAAACGGGTGGTTCGCACACGAACGAAGGAGCTGACCATGCCCCGTCCAAAGCTACGCCGGTACTTCCGGCACGGATTGTTTCCCCAATTGATGGTGTTCGAGGCTGTCGCGCGGCTGGAGAGCGTGACGCGCGCCGCCGAGGAGTTGCATATGGCGCAGCCCACCGTCTCGACCCAGATGAAGAAGCTTTCCGACAATCTCGGAGTCGCGCTCCTGGAGCAGCGCGGACGACGGCTGTTCCCTACGCCGGCCGGCCGCGAGCTGCTCGCCTCGTGCGAGGAACTGGCCGAGCTTTTTGTTCGCACCGAAGAGCGCCTGGAGCGGCTGCGCGCGCCGCGCATGGACTTGGTGCGGATCGGCGCGGCCCCCGGGGCACGTCACCTGGCTGCGCGCCTGCTCGCCGCCTTTTGCCAGTCCCATCCCGAGGTGCGGGTGCGCCTGCACGTCGGTTGCCGCGCCGAGCTGCTCGGGCGGCTCGCTGCGGGAGAGGACGAATGCTGCTTCTTGTCCGCGCCGGACGACCGGATCGGCCTCGTGCTGCACCCGGTAGCCACGGAGCTCCTCAGGGTCTATGCCCCGGCGCGTCATGCGCTCGCGAAAGCGAGAGCGATCGAACCCCGTACGCTTGCGGGCGAGCCCCTAGTGTTACGCGAACCCGGGGCAAGCCTCCGCGACATCTTGCTCGCGGTCTGCGGCGCGGGGGGCGGGCGGCCGATAGTGCGCGCGGAGCTCGCCAGTGACGAGGCGATTGCCGAGGCGATCGGGAGCGGCCTTGGCCTCGGCTTGCTTCCGGAGCGGGAGGCGCTGCCCCACAAGGGCGCGATCGTCGCGCTCGACGTACAGGGCTTTCCGCTGCGGCGCGAGTGGAATCTGGCGCACGCAAGGGGCGGGAGGCTGTCTCCGCTGGCGGCCCTTTTCCTCGCGGAAGCGTTGCACGGCGAGATACGCGACTCTCAGGCGGAGCATCAGCCGGATTCCACCGGCATAGGGGATCAGGGCCTTCTGCTTGTAACGCAATAGCAGGCTGCTCCTCTTCCTCCCTCGTCGAGGGGATAATAATAACCGCGCATTCCCGCCGCGCGGAAACCAGAGGAGGATCGCCGTGCCGTCCCGCAGCAGTGCCGACCATTCGGTCAGTCCGCCAAGCGTCAGAATTCCGCGCGACTACAACGCCGCCTACGATCTGATCGAGCGCAACCTCGCCGCGGGGCGCTCGGCGAAACTCGCCTACATCGACGACGCGGATCAATGCACCTTCGGCCAGCTCGCCGAGCGCGTCAACCGCTTCGGGTCGGGCCTGCACGCGATGGGCCTCGAGATGGAACACCGCGTGTTGCTCGCTCTTACCGACACCATCGACTTCCCCACGGCTTTCCTCGGCGCGATCAAGGCGGGCATCGTTCCGGTCGCCGTAAACACTCTGCTCACGCCGAAAGACTACGAATACATGCTCTCCGACAGCCGAGCCAAGGTGCTCATCGTGTCGGAGCAGCTGCTGCCGCAGTTCGCACCCATGATCGGCAAGCTCCCGTTCCTGGAGCACGTCATCGTTTCCGGCGGCACGAGGCAAGCCCCGTCCGGCGCGGGCCACATCGCGTTCGAAGAAGTGCTCGCGAAAGGCTCGCCTGATCTGGCGC
>DATHHS010000128.1:0-14414 GCA_035317085.1 Burkholderiales bacterium | reverse complement strand
GCAGGCGCCACGGGACGGAGGCGCGGCGCACGATCGAGCGCAGGTTCGGCATGGAAGCGATGGTGGATTCGTACATGACGATTTACGACAAATTACTTGCGGGCCGCGGTTCGCGGGCGCCACGGGAAACCTAGGGGACCTTAGATGAATGTCAGTGTTTTCGGAACCGGATACGTCGGACTCGTGACCGGCGCATGCCTTGCCGAGATGGGCAACAGCGTGATCTGCGTCGACAACAACGAGGCCAAGATCGAAGCCCTGAAAAAGGGCAAGATTCCAATCTACGAGCCGGGCCTCGATGTCATCGTCGCGGGCAACTTTCGCGCAGGCAGATTGCGCTTTACTTCCTCGTACCCCGAGGCGGTGGCGAGCTCCAGCACCTTCTTCATCGCGGTGGGAACGCCGTCCACCCACGACGGCGCCGCCGATCTGAGCCAGGTACTGGAGGTCGCGCGAGGTCTGGGCCGGCTGATCTCCGGGTATTGCACAGTGGTGGACAAGTCCACCGTGCCGGTCGGCACCGCGGACAAGGTCAGGGCGGCGATCCGCGCCGAGATCGAGCGCCGCGGCATCCACGTCGATTTCGACGTGGTCAGCAACCCGGAATTTCTCAAGGAGGGCGACGCGGTCAACGATTTCATGCGTCCCGACCGCGTGATTGTGGGCACCGACAGCGCACGCGCCGTCGAGGTCATGCGCGGGCTCTACGCGCCGTTCACGCGCAACCATGAACGCATGCTGGTCATGGGCGTGCGCGACGCCGAGATGACGAAGTACGCGGCGAACTCGATGCTCGCGGCCCGCATCTCGTTCATGAACGAGATCGCCGGCATGTGCGAGCGCATGGGCGTCGACGTGGAGAACGTGCGCAAGGGCATAGGCTCGGACAGCCGCATCGGCTATTCATTCATCTATCCCGGCTGCGGCTACGGCGGCTCATGCTTTCCCAAGGATGTGAGGGCGCTCACCCACATGGCGCGCGAGCACGGCGTGGAGCCGATGATCCTGAGCGCGATCGAAGCCCGCAACGAGGCGCAGAAGCTGCATATGTTCGAGAGGATAACGGGGCGCTTCGGTCCTGACCTCTCCGGGCTCACGTTCGGGGTCTGGGGTCTCGCGTTCAAGCCCGGTACCGACGACATTCGGGAAGCGCCGTCCCTGGTCATCTTGAGGCAGCTGATCGCCGCCAACGCGAGGGTGAAGGCGTACGATCCGGCGGCGACCGAGGCGGCACACCGCACGTTTCCTGCGCAATGGTTCGAGGGCGGCCGCCTCACGCTGGTGGAACATCAGTACGATGCGCTCGACGATGTCGTGGCGCTCGCGCTGATAACGGAGTGGAAACCTTTCCGCTATCCCGACTTCGGGGTATTGAAGCAACGCATGAAGCAGCCGGTCATCTTCGACGGGCGCAACCTCTACGATCCGGGCGAATTGCGCCGCCTGGGCTTCGAGTATTTCGGGATCGGCCGGTGATGTTCGGCCGTCCGTATCCGTTTCCAATTCCAGATTTTCGGGACTGACCACCATGTGCGGCATCGCGGGCATGTTCGACGCAAGGGGCCGGCGTGAAATCGATCGCAGCCTGATCGAGCGCATGAATTCCTCGCTGCATCATCGCGGCCCCGACGCAGGCGGGCTGCACCTGGAGCCGGGCCTGGCGCTGGCGCACCGGCGCCTCTCCATCATCGACCTCTCAACGGGACAGCAGCCGCTCTACAACGAGGATGGCAGCGTGGCCGTCGTGTTCAACGGCGAGATTTACAATTTCCAGGAGCTCGTGAAGGAGCTTGCGGCCTGTGGACACAACTTCCGCACCCGCTCCGACACCGAGGTCATCGTGCACGGCTGGGAGCAGTGGGGCGCATCCTGCGTCACGCGCTTCCGCGGCATGTTTGCCTTCGCATTGTGGGACCGCAACCGGGAGACGCTGTTCCTCGCCCGCGACCGGCTGGGCGTGAAGCCCCTGTATTACGCCCAGCTGCCCGATGGCCCGTGGATCTTCGGCTCGGAACTGAAGGCGCTGCTGGTTCATCCGGGGCTGCCGCGGGTGATCGATCCGCTGGCGGTCGAAGACTACTTCGCCTACGGCTACGTGCCCGAACCGCGCACCATCTTCAAGGGCGTATACAAGCTTTCCCCGGGGCACACACTGAGCCTGAAGCGAGGCAGCCCGGCGTCGGCGCCGGTTGAGTACTGGGATGTGCCGTTCAAGGCCGGCGCGTCGCTCACCGAAGCGGAGGCGGGCGAGGAGTTGATCGGACGGCTGCGCGAATCGGTGAAGCTGCGCCTGATATCGGAAGTTCCATTGGGCGCATTTCTATCGGGTGGCGTGGACTCGAGCGCGGTAGTGGCGATGATGTCAGGCCTTTCCGCGGAACCGGTCGTCACCTGCTCGATCTCCTTCGGGGATCCGGCGTACAACGAGTCCGCCTACGCTCAAAAGGTGGCGGATCTCTACCGGACCCGGCACCACGTGGAGCAGGTGGACCCGGGCGACTTCAGTCTCGTGGACCGCCTCGCGACCCTGTACGACGAGCCTTACGCCGACAGCTCGGCGATCCCCACTTACCGGGTGTGCGAGCTGGCCAGAAAAACCGTGACGGTTGCATTGTCGGGTGACGGGGGTGACGAAAATTTCGGCGGCTACCGCCGCTACCGCTGGCACGTCAACGAGGAACGCGTGCGTTCGCGGCTGCCGCTGCCGTTGCGCCGGCCCGTATTCGGATTGCTCGGCTGGCTCTATCCCAAGGCGGACTGGGCGCCGCGTGTGCTCCGCGCCAAGTCCACCCTCGAGTCACTTTCGCGCAATTCGGTGGAGGCCTATTTCCACAGCGTTTCCCTGCTGCACGACGGGATGCGCCGCAAGCTGTTCAGCGAGCGCTTTCGCAGCGAGCTGCAAGGCTACGCGGCGGACGAGGTGCTCAAGCGCCACGCCGCGCGCGCGCCCTCGGACCATCCCCTGTCGCTCGTCCAGTATCTGGACCTCAAGACCTACCTGGTGGGCGACATCAACACCAAGGTGGACCGCGCCAGCATGGCCCATTCGCTCGAGGTGCGCGAGCCGCTTATGGACCATCCCCTGGTGGAATGGCTGTCGGGTCTGCCGCCGGACTTCAAGCTGCGCAACGGGGAGGGCAAGGTCCTGCTGAAGAAGGCGCTGGCGCCGTACCTGCCCCCGGAGATCCTGTATCGACCGAAGATGGGCTTTGCGGTCCCTCTCGCCCAGTGGTTTCGGGGGCCGCTGCGGGAGCCCGTTCGGAGGGCCGTGCTCGGGCCGGTGCTCGCCGGGACCGGCTGGTTCAACGCGGCCTACCTCCGCCGGCTGGTGGAGGATCACCAGTCGGGCCTGCGGGACTACAGTACGCCGCTCTGGACCTTGCTGATGTTCGAGTCGTTCCTGCGAAACGTGGTCGGCGCGAGCGCCGGCGACGAACCGCGGGCGGCAGAGATTCATTGAAGCGCTGGCCGGCGCAATCGCGCCGTCGTGGATGAAGATACTCACCTTCAGCACCCTTTACCCTCACGCCGCGCGCCCGAGCCACGGAATTTTCGTTGAAACCCGGCTGCGGCACCTGCTCGCAAGCGGCAAGGTCGAGTCGAAGGTGGTGGCGCCGGTGCCGTGGTTTCCCTCGAGCAACCCGCGGTTCGGGGAATACGCCGTCTTCGCAAAAGCGCCGCGGGAGGAGCGGCGCCATGACATCCAGGTGTTCCATCCGCGATACCTGCTGCTGCCGAAAATCGGCATGACGCTGACGCCGTTTTTCCTGGCGCGGGCGGTCACGCCCGTCATCGAGCGGATCCTGCGCGACTACGCGTTCGACCTGATCGATGCGCACTATTTCTATCCCGATGGGGTGGCCGCGATCCTGCTCGGGAAGCGCTTCGGCAAGCCGGTCGTGATAACCGCGCGGGGCACCGACGTCAATCTCATACCGCGCTACCGGCTGCCGCGCGCGATGATACGGTGGGCGGCGCGCCATGCGGCCGGGATCATCACTGTGGCGGGCGCATTGAAGGACGACCTGATCAGGGCGGGGGTTCCGGGCGAGCGCATAGAGGTGTTGCGCAACGGGGTAGACCTCCAGCTTTTCCAACCGATCGAACGCGAACCCGCGCGGCGCAAGCTCGGAATGTCGCGCAGGACGCTGCTATCGGTCGGCCATCTGATTCCGCGCAAGGCACACGATCTCGTGATCCGGTCGCTGCGACGGCTGCCCGAAATGGACCTCGTCGTCATCGGCGACGGACCGGAGCGTGGGGCACTGGGCGCGCTGGTGCGGGAATCCGGGCTTGGCGACCGCGTCAGGTTCGTCGGCGCGGTGGCGCAGGAGGAACTGCGCAATTATTACGGTGCAGCCGACGCGCTGGTTCTCGCATCGAGCCGCGAGGGATGGGCGAACGTGCTGCTTGAATCGATGGCCTGCGGGACACCGGTGGTCGCGAGCAGAGCCGGAGGCTCTGCGGAAGTGGTGGCGGCGCCGGAAGCGGGAGTCCTGATGACCGAGCGCAGCGCGGAGGCGGTCGCGGAGGGAGTCCAGCGCCTGTTCGCCCGCTATCCCGATCGAGCGGCGACGCGGCGCTACGCGGAAAGATTCAGCTGGGACGAGACGACCCGCGGCCAGCTGCAACTGTTCGAGCGCGTCGTTTGAAGATTCTCTATCATCATCGGACCCGCTCGAAGGACGGGCAGTACGTGCACATCTCCGAGTTGATCCATGCGCTTCGCAAGCTGGGGCATGAGGTGATGGTGATCGCTCCTCCGGCGATGGAGCATGCGGAATTCGGTTCCGACGCCGGCGTCGTCGCGCTGCTGAAGCGTTATGTCCCCCGTTTCGCGTACGAGCTGATGGAGCTCGCATACTCGCTCATCGCCTACCGCCGGCTGAGGCGAGCGGTGCTGAGCTTCCGGCCCGACTGCCTCTATGAACGTTACAATCTGTTTTTGCCCGCAGGTGTCTGGCTCAAGAAAAACTTCGGTTTGCCGATGCTGATCGAGATCAATGCTCCGATATGCGAAGAGCGCGGCAAGTACGACGGCCTATCTCTGCGGCGGCTGGCAGCCTGGTCCCAACGCTATGCCTGGCAGGGCGCGGATGTCGTCCTTCCGGTAACCGCCGTGCTCGCGGACATGGTGCAGGCCGCGAGAGTGCCGAAAGAGCGGATAGCCGTAATACCGAACGGGATAGACCTGGACCGGTTTGGAAATAATTCCCTGTCGATCGAGGATGCCAAGTCCAGGCTCGGCCTTGACCATCGTCTGGTGCTCGGCTTCACCGGCTTCATTCGGGAGTGGCATGGTTTGGAACGGGTCGTCGATTTGATCGCGGATCGCGCCGAAGGCGCTGGACTGCATTTGCTGGTCGTGGGGGACGGCCCGGCGCGGGAATCGCTCGAGACGCGGGCGAGACAGCGCGGAATCGCGGATCGCGTTACCGTAACCGGGGTCGTCGATCGCGATCGGGTACCCGGGTACGTTGCAGCATTCGACATCGCCCTGCAGCCTTCGGTCGTTTCCTACGCGTCGCCCCTGAAGCTGTTCGAGTATCTCGCAATGGGCCGGGCGATCGTAGCACCCGCGTCTCCGAATATCACAGAAGTGCTCACCGACGGGGAGAACGCCGTATTGTTCGATCCAGATCAGTCTGACGGAATGTTGCGCGCGATTGAAAGGATTTGCGGTGACGGCGAACTGCGCCGGCGCGTCGCCGACGGCGCAAGAAATACCATCGCGCGGCGAAAGCTCACCTGGGACGACAACGCGCGGCGTGTCGTCGAACTGTTTGAGCGGCTATTGCATCCCGGGTCGAACGTGGTTGCGCCTCGCGGTACTGGACAGGCATGAGAGACCTCATTCTCTCCGCATTCTTGCTCGGCTCGGTCCCATTCATCCTGCGGCGACCGGCAATCGGTGCGTTCATGTGGGTCTGGGTGAGCATCATGGCCCCGCACCGGATGACCTTCGGTTTCGCCCACGACTTTCCCTTCGCGCAGATCATTGCCATCGCCACATTCATCGGGATGTTCGTTTCCAAGGAGCCGAAACGCCTGCCGGTAACGCCGGTGACGGTGGTCCTGTTCCTGCTGGTCCTGTGGATAAACGTCAGCACGGTCTTCGCCCTCGATACCGACCTGGCGGTGCCGATGTGGGAGCGGGTGATGAAGATCCAACTGATGGTCTTCATCACGCTCTGCGTGCTGTACAGCAAGCGTCACATACAAGTGCTGATCTGGGTGGTGGCTCTGTCCGTCGGTTTCTACGGCATCAAGGGCGGTCTCTTTACTCTCAGGGGAGGAGGAGAATTAATGGTGTGGGGTCCCGAAGGATCGTTCATCGAGGACAACAACTCGCTGGCTCTCGCCACCGTCATGACGATTCCCGTGGTGTACTACCTGTTCCAGCAAACCGACAAGCGCTGGTTGCGTTGGGGTCTATTCGGTGCCGTCCTGCTCTGTGGATTTTCGGTGCTGGGTTCGTACTCGCGCGGGGCCTTCCTCGGCATCGCGGCGATGATGGCGTTCCTCTGGTGGAACACCCGCACCAAGCTCGTCACTGCTTTGGCACTCGCCCTGCTGATACCGGTCGCGATCGGGTTCATGCCGGAAAAGTGGGGAGAGCGGATGTGGTCGATCCAGAAGTACGATCAGGACGAGTCCTCCCTGGGCCGAATCAATGCCTGGATGACGGCCATCAATCTTGCGAATGACAGGCCTCTCGTCGGCGGCGGCTTCGGGATTGACAACGAGAGGGTATTCAGCCGGTACGCGCCCAACCCGTATGACCTCCACGCCGCGCACAGCATTTATTTCCAGGTGCTGGGCGAGCATGGCTACGTGGGGCTGTTGTTATTCCTGATGCTGTGGTTCCTCGTGTGGCGCGATGCGGCGTGGGTCATGAGGCATGCCCGAAGCCATGGAGAACTGCGATGGGCGGTCGATCTTGCACGGATGATCCAGGTGAGCCTGGTCGGCTACGCCGTCGGCGGTGCGTTCCAGAACCAAGCCTACTTCGATGTGCCGTACAACCTGCTGGTTGCACTGGTCCTGACCCGCTTGCTGGTTGAAAAGGCAATCAATGACCTCGAGCAGAACGAGCGCGCGCCGGTGAACCCGCAGGTGAATGCAGCACCGAGCGGCGAGCGAGGCGCGGCCGCCGCGGCACCGCCCCGGCCGGCAGATTCGCCGGCAGGATCGGTCTCTCTGATGGAGAAAGAGAGCAACCGCTACTGAGTTCCCGCGGTGCCCGGCACGACGGAGCGCCGCCGTCGGAGTTAGGAATCCTCAAGACCTGCGTACGCGTCAGGCGGCTGGCCCCGTGGAGCGTGTTCCGGCGCTACACCCCTTCGGCATTCGTCCGGAGGGTATTTCGAAATAGCCGCAGGACGAACCTCCCCGGCGTCCGGTCCCAGGGAGTGAATCGAGGCAACTGATGCGAGTCGCTCGCGGCGTGCGCAACGCCCCAGGCCGTGGAAACGGCCACCTCGAATCCCAGCTCTCTCACCATGGCGACGTGCTCCCGGCGGTAGTCGCGACCAGGCTTTCCGTTCGGGTATGCAAACACCGCGACGGGGCTCCCGGTCATCTCTTCGAGACGGCGCTTGCTGTCCCGGATCTCGTGTCGGGCGCGCTCCGGGTCGAGCTGCGCGAGGATGGGATGCGTCACCGTGTGGGCCCCGATCTCCATACCGCTCGCGTACAACTGGCGCACCTGTCCGGTCGTCATCATCAGATCGGACGGCAGCGAGGAGGAGGCTTCCGCGGCAAGCTGGTCGACGCGCTTCTGCCGTTCCTCCAGCGGCAGATACTTCAACGCCGCCAGCAATTTATCGATCGCCTGGCGCCGCAGGTCGATGGTGGAGATGCTCAGCTTGTCGAGCCCTATGCAGCGTGCATCGAAGCTGTCGCCCCGCGCCCCGCGCAGGGTTTCGATCACGCTGTCGTTCCACATCCTGCCACCGTCGATAAAACCGGTGGCCACGAAGAACGTCGCCGGTATTCCGCGCCGTTGCAGTATGGGCAGGGCGACGGTGGCGTTGTCCGCGTAACCATCGTCGAAAGTCACGCACGCCGAGCGCACCGGCAGCGTTCCGTCGCGCAACCTCGCCGCCGCCTCCCGCAGCGGCAGCACCGTAAACCAGCGGCTGAGCGTCGCCAGTTGCCAGTCGAATTCCGTCGCGGAGACCTCGTCCGGCGCCAGAGGATCGGGCTCGGCGACGACGCGATGGTAGATGAGGATGGAAAGGCAGCGTGAAAGCGGACCCATCATGAATGCGAACGGGCCGCGGACTCAGACAGGGACGCCGGTGCCGGCGGCATTTCTTGAGTCCGGGAGGGCGCCGGCGTCAACGCCGGACGGAGGGTTGCGGGTTGCTCGCACTCTTATTGCGCGGCGCGTTGAGCTCCGCCTGGCGCCGCAGCAGCGGCTGCTTGTCCGGCAGCACGGACAAGCCCTTCTCCACCCACTCCCGCGCTTTCGCGGGCTGCCCGGCCCCCTTGTAATAATCGCTGGCGGCGGCGTAGGCCTGCCAGTAGTCGGGCTTCATATCGATTGCGCGCTGAAGCTCAGCGATTCCTTTTCCCACGCTATCCATCTGAAGCAAGGACTCGCCTTTCTTGGTGAAGATCTCCGGCAGCAGTCCAAAATCCTGGGGCGCGCGTTCAATCACATAGTCGAATTCTATGACCGATACACCCAGATTGTGCCTGCGATCCTCAGGGGCAGGGGATAGGAACGTCGCGCGATTTATTGCCTGCAACCCATAACAGTAGTGGTGCATATGGATGAAGACCGGACCCATCAAGGTCGTCCATCGTTGTATCTCTCCGGGGTTGTTGCCCCCCGGTACGTTGGCGCGAAAATCCTGGGTGTACTTGCAATACTCCGGAAGCAAAAACATCTCACGCGGGTTGTTGAAGAAATGCTGCTCCGCTTCGACGCACATGGGCGCGAGCATCGCAAGCGTGAGCCCCGCCACAGCGAGGATCTCCCGGAATGGACCCTTGGCGGAAATGCGCCGTTGAACAAAAGGCATCATGGTCGGCCTCGGCTGGGAAGAACACAGGATTGACAGGGAATCATTTATACCACAAGGCGATGCGGTTACGGGGATGGGCAAAGATGCTTCGCCAAGGCCTCGCCGACCAGCTTGTGACCGCTTTCATTCAAATGTCCCGTACCGAGCCGCATGTTTTTGAAACCATGCAAGTACACCTGATTCTTTTCGGCGTATGACTGAAACGACCGGCCCAAGGTGAGTGCATCGATCTTTTCTGTTTGCGCGAACTCGCGAATTCTCGATTCCGGGTACCAGAGATCGTCGACATGGAGGGTGCGCATGAACTGGCTGCGAACCTCGAGGTTCGGATGGACCTGGATTCCGATCGGGATCGAGAGGACCAGAAAACGTCCGCCACCGGCGACAACCTCGTCACGAGTCGCAACGATCAACCGTTCGGTGATCCGCCAGGCCTCCTTCCAGGCCTTGGC
This sequence comes from Burkholderiales bacterium, assembly GCA_035317085.1. GTDB lineage: Bacteria > Pseudomonadota > Gammaproteobacteria > Burkholderiales > SG8-39 > VBDM01. The sequence goes on along the minus strand of DATHHS010000128.1, from coordinate 4,927 downwards.
TGTCGGAGCAAGAAACACGCTGTCGTCCAGCCCGGGCTCGATATTGCCGTCATGCGTTGCACCCGCCTCCCGTTGTTCGAATGCGGACTTCAGCTTTCGTATCAGCTGGAAGGTGCGCAAACCGAAGAAAATCCTTCTCTTGTCAAAGGTCGATTTGAAGGACAGGTACTCGCGATTGCCCAGAAAGCTGTTGTCCAGGACCAGGTTTCCGTCCTGAATGCTGAAAAACGGCCGAAGCTTGAACGGCTCCAACTCCTTTGAATTATTCCGCAAGTCGTTGCCTGCGTAAAAAGCCAGTACCGTCAGGTCCGGCGAATAGGCAGCGGCTCGATGCCGAAATGTCAGCAACTCCTGTGCAGTTCCATAGCCGGAAACACCAAAATTGATGACTTCGACGTCGCGGTTCCCGAAGGCTTTGCAGCTTTTGAGCTGTCGTTCCAGAACGGATGCGAAGGTGCTTTCCAGGGGCACCTGCACTGCTTCGGCGATCGAGTCTCCCAGGATCGCGATTCTGAAGGTGTTCGGCGGCTTGGTTCTGCTGTGCTCGCGGTCTCGCAGGCCATCGCGATTTATCGCGACGAACGCCTCGCCTTCTGCGCGTTGCCAACCCGCTGCTCCGGCGAGAAGCCTGCTCCCGGTGACATCGTCATAGGTGTACAGCACGGGTGCGCTAAAGCCTATAACCCGCAAAACGACTTCTGCCAGGAGCAGAGCGACAACCAGGCTCCCGGCCAGTACTGCGCCATTGATCAACCAGCCTACTGCGCGTTTGTGGGTCGGTGCAGTCATAGAGTCATCTCTATAAGTCGCCGTCTATGAGTCGTCGCAAATCTGCTTCATGGGCGGTCTCGTCTGCAGATAGAACCGGAGACTCGACAGCGGGCTTTCATGCCGCAACGCGATGATGCTTGAGCCACTGCTCGAGCATCATCAACACCCAGACCATCGTCCCGTAGTAGCCCGCGTGGCTTTCAACGTGCGTTGAGGTCAGCTCGTCTATGAATTCCGGGCGGACGATGCCGCGCCTCTTCAGGTCGGCAAGGCTGTCGAGCGCAAGCTGCCGCAGCGGCCGGTGCGTCTGCAGCCACGGGCCGAAAGGCAGTCCGAAGCCGTGCTTGGTCTTGGTGATGATCTCCTCGGGCAGAAAGCCTCGCAGCGACTCCTTGAAAAAATACCGGAGCCGGGTGCCCCTCAGCTTGAGCCGCGGCCGCAGAGCCGCGGAAAACGAAACTACCGCATCGGCCAGCAGCGGGAACCGGACGTCGACGCCGGCGAGTTCGCAGGCGCGCGTGACCTTGGGGAGATCGTTGTCCGCCAGCGTGAACCTCAAGTCCAGCGCAAGCATGCGGTTGATCAGCGAGTGCGCTCGGGCACTGCCATAGGCCTCTTCCATCACCCTCCGGGGCTGCCGTTGGTCGATCGTGCCGAGGAATCCCGGGGTAAAAATGTTGTCGGCGCCAAGGCGCTCGAGGAGGTTGTAGTTGTCATATCGGGCGGGCATCGGCAGCGACGCGTTCCTGATGTAGCGTTGTACCTTCCCCGGAAGGCCGATTTCCGGAGGCAGGAATGCGAGCGGTTCTATCAGCCCCTTGCGCAAGGCGTGGGGCAGGTCGCTGTAGAGCGAGTAAAGGTACTGCTTGGCATAGCGTTCATTGCCGCCGAAAAGCTCGTCGCCGCCGTCACCGCCGAGCAGCACGTCCACCCCGTCGTCCCTGGCGAGTTTCGCGCAGAAATAGCTGGGCACGGCCGAGGAATTGCCGAAGGGCTGGTCGTGAATCTCGGCGATCCGCGGAATGGCGCTGACCACGTCCGCGGGCGTGACGTAGTACTCGTGGTGCTGCGTGCCGAAGTGGCGCGCGGCGATACGCGCGTAACCCATCTCGTCGTAACCCTGCGCCTCGAACCCGATCGAATAGGTACGTGCCTGCCGCCCGGTCACCTCGCCCAAGATGCCCGCAACGGTGGAACTGTCGGTACCGCCGCTCAGGAACGCCCCGACCGTGCCGCCTTGCGCGGTTTCGCGGACGCCTTCCCGTAGCGCAGCAAGAAAATCCCGCTTGAGTTCCGGTATCGGCCGCTTCTCGTTTTCGAGGTAGCGCATCTCCCAGTAGGGGCGGGTTTCCAACTTACCGTTACGCCACACCAGAAAGGATCCGGGCAGCAGGCGCTGGCGGCCGGCATGGATGGTGTGGGGCCCGGGCACCATGTGGAAGTAGACGTAATCGTAAAGGGCCTGCCGATTGATCTCGGCGGTGCTCCCCGGGAAAACGCTGATCGCGTCGAGCGTCGACCCGAACACGAGTGCGTCTCTGACGACGCTGTAGCAGAGCGGGCGCGTGCCCATGCGGTCGATCGCCAGCACCGCCTCGTCGCCGCGGCTGCCCAGGATGGCGAGGGCGCAGGCGCCGGAGAGTTCCGCGAGCACGCCGGTTCCCCTGCTCGCGTAGCCCTGTGCGAGCGCCTGCGCGACGCCGTGGCGCTGCGCAAGCGCGGCGAGGCCACCGTCGGCAAAACGCGCATGGCCCCAAACCGCGACGAGCCGTTCACCGTCCTGGAAGACGCTGGCGTCACCGGCAGCCGCGACGGCACCGAAATCGGTTGAGACACTGTGCACCGTGCTGCCGTCGAACCGTTTGATCGTCGCAGCCATCCCTGCGATCACCTCCGGACCTGCCGGTCCGCTGTGCCCGCTGTGGAACCATCCGCAAAGGCCGCTCATGACTTGGAACTCACAAGACGATCACCTAATGCGCGCACCTGCGTACCGTCGTCGAGTCTCAGGCTGACCGCCGCCGCGCGAGCAGCGTCCGGACGTACTGCCGGGGTTGCGACGACGCGGATCAATCGAGCTCGAACGCGTTCTTATAGTCGAGCTTGAGAGCGGGGTCCTGCTGCTCTTTCTGCAGTACGCAATTGCCGACCACCAGGGTCTCGATGTCGCTTCCCATGAAGCAGCGGAAGGCGTCCTCCGGAGTACAGACGATCGGCTCGCCGCGCACGTTGAAGCTGGTATTGACCAGCACGGCGCAGCCGGTGCGCTGCTTGAACGTCTCGATCAGGGCGTGGAAGCGCGGATTGGTCTCGTGGTGAACGGTCTGTACGCGCGCCGAGTAGTCCACGTGGGTCACCGCGGGAATATCCGAACGCGGCACGTTGAGCTTGTCGATGCCGAAGAGCTTCTCTTCGTCCTTCGTCATCGAACGCCGCCGCTCCGGCCGGACGCCGGCGACCAGCAGCATGTAGGGCGAATCGTAATCCAACTCGAACCAGTCTGCCACGTCTTCGCGCAGCACCGCCGGCGCGAACGGACGGAACGATTCGCGGTACTTCACCTTGAGGTTGAGCATCTTCTGCATGCCCGGCGATCGCGGGTCGCCCAGGATGGACCGTGCCCCGAGGGAGCGCGGCCCGAACTCCATGCGTCCCTGGAACCAGCCCAGCGCCTTCTGCGCAACCAGCGCGTCGGCCGCTTGCGCGATCACGCCGGCATCGTCCACGACGCTGAACTTGGCGCCGACAGCGCGCAGCCGCCGCTCTATCTCGCCTTGCTCGAACTGCGGGCCGAGGTAGGCTCCACGCATGCCGTCGAGTCCGCCGTTCAGGCGGCGCGGTTGCCCCTTGTACAGGTGGTAGGCGCCCAGCGCCGCTCCGACCGAACCGCCGGCATCGCCCGCCGCCGGCTGGATCCAGATGCCGTCGAATTGGCCGTCGCGCAGGATTTTTCCGTTGGCGACGCAATTGAGCGCGACCCCGCCCGCGAGGCACAGGTTGCGCTCGCCTGTTTCGCGCGCAATGGCGCGCGTCATGCGTAGCATGATTTCCTCGGTGACCTTCTGGACCGACGCGGCGATGTCCATGTGGAACGAGGTCAGGAGTTGCTCGGGGGTGCGGGGCGGCTGACCGAACAGAGTGTCGAACCTGCTGTTGGTCATGGTCAGCCCGACGCAGTAATTGAAGTAGTCGAGGTCCAGCCTGAAGGAACCGTCGGCCTTGAGGTCGACCAGCTTGTCGAGAATCACGCCGGCATAACGCGGCTCTCCATACGGCGCCAGGCCCATCAGCTTGTACTCGCCCGAATTGACCTTGAATCCGGTGTAATACGTGAACGCGGAGTAGAGGAGGCCCAGCGAATGCGGGAAATGGATTTCCTTGATGACCTCGAGCCGGTTGTCGCGCCCCAGGGCAAGCGAACACGTCGCCCATTCCCCGACGCCATCCATCGTGAGGACCGCGGCGGAGGTGTAGGGCGAAGGAAAATAAGCGCTTGCCGCATGGCTGAGGTGGTGCTCGCTGAATACCAGGCGCTCGTTCCAGTCGAAATCGGGCCGGTGCTCCTGCAGTTGCTCCTGCAGCAGATCCTTCAGGAACAGCTTCTCCCGCAGCCAGATCGGGATCGACATCCTGAACGACTTGAACCCGCGGGGTGCAAATGCGAGATAGGTTTCCAGAAGCCGTTCGAACTTGAGCAGCGGTTTGTCGTAGAACGCAACCAGGTCGACCTGATCGAGGCCGATGCCGGCCTCGGACAGGCAGTAATCCAGCGCGTGGCTGGGAAAACGCGAATCGTGCTTCTTGCGCGTGAACCGCTCCTCCTGCGCTGCCGCCACGATTTCGCCGTCGACCACCAGCGCGGCCGCCGAGTCGTGATAAAACGCCGAGATGCCTACAACCCGCATCGCAATGCCCTATCTCAGAACAAGGTGTAGATGAACGGTGCCACGGCCGAGCCCTGCGCAAGCACGATCAGGACGCCCAGCATCACCATCACCAGCAGAATTGGAATGAGCCAGTACTTCTTGCGCGAGCGCATGTAGGCCCACAACTCTTTGAGGAATGACATGTTGCCTCCTAAAACTGGTGGTTCATGCTGTCCGGTTTCGGGCCGGGCGGGTCGCGCTTGATCCAATAACTCGTGTCCGAGGCATCA
>DATHHS010000127.1:0-3307 GCA_035317085.1 Burkholderiales bacterium | reverse complement strand
GATGAAACGCTTCGGGCCTGGCCTCGAAGAATGCACGCAGCGCCGCGTAGCGCTCGGCTATCCAGGGCCCATCGTAGAGGAGCGCTGCCGCGGCGAGAAACGGCGCGAGGTCCACCTCCACCGGCGTCCCGCCCATACGCGCCAGCCGCTCGACTGCCTCGCCGAACAATTTTTTCTGGCCTGTGTCGCCGAAGAATTCGAGCGACGCGCTCCCCGGCACGCCGAAGCGAAACCGCTCGACCGGTTTCGCTGTTAGCACCCGGTGGTCGCGGGAATAGTCGTCCCCTGGGTCGAACGCGTTCAGCACATCAAAAACGATACGCGCATCGGCTGCAGTCAGCGCGAACACCGCGACGCAATCGAGCGAGCGGCACGCGGGGACGACGCCGGCCGTGCTCACCATGCCGGGGGTCGGCTTGAGTCCGACGATATTATTGAACGCCGCCGGCACGCGGCCCGAGCCGGCGGTGTCCGTTCCGAGCGCGAACGACGCCAGCCCAAGAGCGACCGCGACCGCGGACCCGCTCGAAGACCCACCAGAGATGTACGCGGGGTCGAATGGATTACGCACTGCGCCATAGGGCGAGCGGGTGCCGACCAGGCCGGTCGCGAACTGGTCGAGGTTCGTCTTGCCGATCAGGATCGCACCGGCGTCGAGCAGCCGTTGCACGCAGCTCGCGTGCCGCGTCGGCACATAGGCATACTCGGGGCACGCGGCGGTCGTGGGGAGTCCGGCGACGTCGATATTGTCCTTGACCGCAAAGGGCACACCGTAGAGTGCAAGCCGCCGCGGGCCCTCTTGCATCGCCTGCAGGCTCTCGGCTCGGGCGCGCGCCTCGGCCTCGGGCACCCTCGTGATCCAGATGGGGTTGCCGGTATGGCGCCGAAGGCGCTCGTATACAGATCCGATCACGGCAACGGGCGAGGCGGCGCCTCGGCGGTAGCCGTCGAGGAGCGTGGTCAGGTCGAGTGAAGCTGCGGTCGTCATACAGGCGAATACGGCAAGTGCAAACGACGTGCCACTTGCGCGAGCGCTGCACGCGCTGCTCGCAAACTATTGTTCAGTAGCGGCTCGCACGCAGCGCCGCGGCGATCCGCATCGTCGCGAGTGTCCGCGGCTTTGCACAAAAGCAGTGCCATTCTTCATCGCACTGCTCGGTTTTGGGGCCGATGCGATCCTCCGATGACACCGGACAAGGACCTGCAATCTATTGTTGCGTCAATGAGATTGCGAGCGTTGCGCCCAATGGCACGCTTCCTGCGAGCGGTGATGTTCAGAGAGGCGCGGTGATTTTCCGTACCGAGTCTTGAGGAAAGCTAGGGTTCCGGTTCCGATCGAAGAAGCGGTCGAAGCGTCTGGTCCGAGAGCTGTCCGGTTTCATCTTTGATGAGACTCCACGGCGGGACAAAAGCCCGGGAGATCGCGGTCAGGTTTCACCTGGCGCTCTCTCAGATAACGGCAAAAGGGAGTCTCTCAATGGTCCTCGAGCGTAGCTTCTCCGGCGCCGCTGCCTGCGCGCTGTTCCTCGTTTTCTCCTTCTTCATTCCGGCGAAGCGTTGAGGACCACTGCCAAAATGCTCATGAGGGTCGCGAAGGCCGTTCCGCCCATAGCGAAGCCACGACGCATCCCGCCGGCACAGAATCCGTTATGGACTTTACGCGGCAGCATCACCCCACGATGGTACTGGGCGTTCGCCGTCGCAGGGCTGGTCGTGCCGCTCACGCTGTGGTGGCTGCTTTCCGCAGGAGGGTGGATCAACAAGATTTTCATGCCCGGTCCGGCCGACGTGGTAATGCGCCTGGGGACCTGGTGGACGCGCGACGGCTTGCTCGAGGACTTCTGGATCAGCATTTACCGCGTCACCATGGGCTGGCTGCTTTCAGCCGTGATCGCGCTGCCGCTCGGCCTGCTCATCGGAAGCTATCGTCCGATCCAGGCGTTCTTCGAACCGCTCACCGACTTTATCCGCTACATGCCCGCGGTCGCTTTCATTCCGCTGGTCATGCTGTGGATAGGGATCGACGAATCGTCCAAGATCGCCATTATCTTCATCGGCACCTTCTTTCAGCTGGTGTTGATGGCGGCCGAGGACGTCCGCCGCGTGCCGATGCAGCAGATCGAAGCGGCGCAGACCATGGGGGCGGCGCAGGGCGAGATCCTTTCGCTGGTGGTCCTGGAATCGGCCAAACCGGCGCTCCTCGACACCTTGCGCGTGACCATGGGCTGGGCCTGGACCTATCTGGTGGTCGCCGAGCTGGTCGCCGCCAATTCCGGCTTGGGGTACGCGATCCTCAAGGCGCAGCGCTTCCTGCAGACCGACAAGATCTTCGGCGGAATACTGCTTATCGGCGCGATCGGTCTCGCCATGGACCAGGCATTCCGCGCTCTGCACCGCCGCGCCTTTCCCTGGTTGCACACGAAGTGACCTCAGTGACGACCAGGGCGAAGGGCATCGTCATCGCCGGGCTCTCCAAGATATTCGCGGCCCCATCGGGCAGCACCGTCGCGCTGCAGAACATCGACCTCGCGGTCGCCGCCAACGAGTTCGTAACCGTGGTCGGCGCATCGGGCTGCGGCAAGTCCACGCTGCTGCGCATCGTCGGCGGGCTGGAGCGGCAATCGAGCGGCGAGGTGCGTATCGATGGCGTGCCGGCGCACGGACCCGGCGTGGATCGGGCGATGGTATTTCAGCACTACAGCCTCTATCCCTGGCTTACGGTGATGGAAAACATCAAGTTCTCCCGCCGGCTCAAGGTACACCGCGAGGGCATCACCTCCGCCGATGTCGAAGCCGCTTCCGGCCGCGCGGATGCGCTGCTGTCCGTCATGGGGCTGGAATCCGCGGCGGACGCCTATCCGAACCAGCTCTCCGGGGGCATGCAGCAGCGGGTGGCCATTGCCCGGGCGCTGATGCCGCGCCCGCAGATACTGCTCATGGACGAGCCTTTCGGTGCGCTCGACGCGCAGACCCGCGAGGTCATGCACGACCTGATCCGGCATCTGTTCGCGGTGGAGCAAACGACCATCGTCTTCGTGACTCACGACGTCGAGGAGGCGATCTATCTCGCGGCCCGAGTCGTGGTGATGGCGCCGCGCCCGGGAAGAGTCGACAGCATCTATGCCGTGCCCTTGCCGGCCGGGCGATCGCTGGAGATGAAGCTCGATGGCGGGTTCATCGACCTGAAACGGGAGATTCTGGCGCGCATTCGCGAGACCTCCGGCATGAAGACCGATCTGGAAGTGCTGCGCAAGCTCACCGAGAAGGCGGCGCATTGAATCGTGAAGCTCGTGCAAAACACCGTGCA
>DATHHS010000126.1:0-26186 GCA_035317085.1 Burkholderiales bacterium | reverse complement strand
GCCCGAGCGCCAGCGCGAGCTGCTGCGCGAATCGCTCAAGCTCGGTCTCGCGGTGTCGGCGCCGGCCATGGTCGCGGTGGCCGCGTTCGCGTTTGCTTTCCCCCTGGTGGGCGGGCTCCCGCATTTCCTGATCGTGTTCGCCGCGGCGGCCGGCTGCGTCGCGGTCATCCCGGGAATGCTGAACGGCTATTGGCTGGGGCAGCAGCGCCGCGACTTGATGCTCGCTCTGGCGCTCGCCTCGGCCGCCGTTCAGCTTGCGGCCGCGCTGGTCGCGCCGCAGCCGAAGGTCCTCTGGGCGCTCGCGCTGGCCCAGGCCCTGCCCGCGCTCGCGGTCGCATTCGTCTTCCGGCCGGCCCGACGAGAAGCTGCGCCCGACGAGATGCGCGACCGCAGGTCGCTGCGGCGCTACGTTCTTCCGGGCCTCGTCATCGGCATCCTGACGCCACTCTCGATGCTCGGCGCACGCAGCATCGTTTCGATCGAAATGTCCTGGCACGAGGTGGGGCTGCTGCAGGCGCTGTGGCGCGTCTCCGATTGGGTGGCGGGCATCGCGGCCGGCGTGATGGCGGTGCATTTCCTCCCGAGGCTGGCCGCGGCCCACGGCACGCCGCAATTTGGCGCCGAGTTGAAGCGCGCGGCCCTCGTCACCCTCCTGCCGTCCGCCATCGCCCTCGCTGCGATCGGCGCTTTGCAGCATCGCGTCTTCGCGTTCTTCTACGACGAGAGCTTCCGGATCCCGGACGCGGCGATAGCGCTGTTCTTCGCGGGCACACTCGCCCGCATCGCCTCCTGGCTGCCGCTTTACGCGCTTTACGCGATGCGGCGCACGGGGGCCATCGCGCTCGGGGAATTTCTCTCCATGCCGCTCTTTGCCGTGCTGCTCGCGGCGTATCCGCGGCCGCTGACGCTCGAGACGGCGGGTGGTTTGTGGCTTGCGTCCTACCTCGCCTACGGCCTGTTCAATCTCCGGGCAGTGAGGCGGGCCCCCTAGCCGCGGCCGCGGTTCTTTTCCTTGTGGCGGCAGGCGGCATTGCGTAAACTCGATGTGCGATGGAAACGATACGGCAGTTGGCGGTCTTGTGGAACTATTCGCTGCGGTGCGCGCAGGCGTCGGCGCTCGTGCCGGCCTGCAATTCCTTCTGGAGTTGGGTGACCGGTGGGGCCGTCGTTGCGGGCGTCCTGATCGCTCTTTACATTCTCCGGAAGATGGTGAGGAATTTCCTCGCGGTGCGCGCCGAAGCGATGCGGATCGCCGAGGGGAAGCGCGTCGCGGACGATGACACCCTGGCGCTGTACAAAGCGGACACCGACAAGCTCTTCGCCGTTTCTCCGCAGGAGGACGTCAAGGAACGCATCCGGCAGGCGCTCGATGAGAGGAAGCTGGGAGATCCATGGCGGCGGCCGCCGGGCGGCAAGCGGGAAGGTCCCGGCTGAACCCGTGAAGCGCAGCACCGAGCGTTTTCTCACCACCCACACCGGCAGCCTGCCGCGGCCGGAGGATCTCGTGCGCATGATGTACGCCAGGGAGGAGGGCGTACCGGTCGATCCCCCCGCGCTCGCCGCGCGCATCCGCTCCGCGGTGGAGGATGTGGTGCACAAGCAGGCCGGCGCCGGCGTCGATATCGTCAACGACGGCGAGATGTCGAAGCCCAGCTACGCCACCTACGTCAAGGATCGCTTGAACGGCTTCGGCGGCACCGGCAACACTTTCGTCTACCAGGACCTGGCCGAATTCCCGAACCTCGCGAAGAAAGTCTTCGGCGATCCGGGGCGCTCGCGCAGGAAAACCCCCGGATGCAACGCGCCGATCAGCGTGCGCGACGCGCAGGCCGCGCGGAGCGACGTCGACAACCTCAAGGCGGCCGCTGCGAAAGTGAAGGTGCAGGAAACGTTCATGAGCGCGGCGTCCCCGGGCGTGATCGGGCTTTTTTTCAGGAACGACCACTACCCGAGCGAGGAGGCCTATCTTTTCGCCATCGCCGAGGCCATGCGCGACGAGTACGAAACGGTGGCAAAGGCCGGAGTCATCCTGCAGATCGACTGCCCGGACCTTGCCATGGGCCGACATATCCAGTACGCGGACCTGAGTCTGGACGAATTCAAGAAGAAGGCGCGGTTGCACATCGAGGCGCTCAATCACGCGCTCGCGAACATTCCTCCGGAACAACTGCGCATGCACCTGTGCTGGGGCAACTACGAAGGCCCACACCATTGCGACGTGCCGCTGACTGACATCATCGATGTCGTCTTCACCGCCCGGCCGAGCGCCATCTCCTTCGAGGCCGCCAATCCCCGCCACGCTCACGAATGGAAGGTCTTCGAAACCGTCAAGCTTCCCGAAGGCAAGGTGTTGATTCCCGGTGTGCTCGAATCGAAGACCAATTTCATCGAGCATCCCGAGCTGATCGCGCAACGTATCGGACGCTACGCGAAGCTCGTCGGCCGCGAGAACGTCATCGCCGGAAGCGACTGCGGCTACGGCACCTGGGTCGGGCAGGCGGCGGTGGATCCGGACGTGGTGTGGGCGAAGATGGCGGCGATGGCCGAAGGCGCGCGCCTGGCGACCCGAGAGTTCTGGGGTCGCTAGGCGAATGCTCAAGCGGTTCCTGGGCATCGTCCATCGTGAAAAGAAGTTCCTCGGCGAGGAGCTCGCGCGCACGCAAAGGCTGATGCCGCTCCTGATGAAGCCGCGCAACGGCGGGCGCTGGACGCCCGAGGAGAAACGCGAGCTGATCGATCAGTTGAAGCGCCTCTCGGGAATGGGTCCCTATATCGCGCTCCTCGTCCTCCCCGGGGGATTCGCGCTGCTGCCGCTCCTCGCGTGGTGGCTGGACCGGCGCCGCGACCGGCGGAATCTGCGGCCGCCAAGCGGTGGAACTTAAAACCCGTAAAGTCGCGCCGGATTGTCCACCAGGATCTTCTTGCGGATTGCGGCCTCGGGCGCCCACAACGGCAGCTGGTTGAATAGGATGCCGTCCTCGATCTGGAAGTACGGCGAGATCTCGGCCGGCTTGCGTCCGGAGGAGGAATCCGGATGCGGCCAGTCCGTGCCCCAGACGATGCGATCCGGGTTCGCGGCGATCAGCGCCCGGGCGAGCGGCGCCGCATCGGCGTATTCCGGCGCGAGCGTGGACACGCGATAAGCGCCCGAAATCTTGACATAGGCCTTACCCGAGCGGACCAGTTCCAGCAGATCGGCGAAGCCGGGCTGCTGCACGCCGAGCTTCGCCTGCGCGCGGCCGAAATGATCGAAGACGACGGGAACGGGCGACGCGGCCACGAGATCCTTGAGCGCGGAGATCATCTCCAGGCTCGTGTACATCTGCACGTGCCAGCTGCGATGCTTCATGCGCTCGACCGCCGCCTGGAAGCGCTTGCGGCCCGCCACGGGATCTTCGCTGCCTCCGGTGGCGAGGTTGAGACGGATGCCGCGCACTCCGGCGCGCCCCATGGCGTCGAGCTCGCTCTCGGTCGTCTTGTCGTCGATCACGGCAACGCCCCGCGCGTCCACGCCCCGCGCGGCCATGCCGTAGAGCGTGGCCGAGTTGTCGGTACCGTAGACGCTGGGGGTGACGATCACCACGCGCTGGATATGCAAGGCCTTGTGCAGCGCCGCCATTTCTTCCGGGAGCGCCGGCTCCGGGGTATAGATGCGTCCCGCGAAGAACGGAAATTTTTCTGGATCCCCGTGGATGTGCGTGTGGCAGTCGCAGGCGCCGGTGGGCACGTCGAAGTTTACCTTCGCGGCGGGCTGGGTGGCTTTGGCAAAGGCTGTTCGCGTGTGCATAGTCACTCCGGCGGCAATCGCTCCGAGCAGGATATCGCGTCGCGTTGGCATGGCTTTCCTCCTTTGTTGAGTGCATCCGTCTCTCGACGGTGGGTTCTCCGTCCGCGGCAGCTTAACGTAACGGCGAGCCGCGCCGCCTTAATACTGCGATAAAGCGAAACAGTGCCCACGATGCGAGACTCCAGGCCAGGACACTAAACAATATGTCGAGATCGCCTACATGAAATCCACCAAACGGAACGCTGAAAAAACGTCCTTCGCCGGTGATGCGAGGCACCAGGATTCCGACACAAAAATAGCAGACGGGGCCCGCAACAAGCGCTGCGAGAATTGGTGCGATCAGTCGATTTCCACGCTTGTACAGGATAACAATCAGGGCCAGCAACCCTGCTAGCAATAGCACAGCGATCGTGTCAATGCTCATTCTTTGCCTCAGTCGAAGGTCCGTCCTCAATGGGACGGTTATGTCCCAATTCGAACGAATGTGCGAGGCAGAAGGCTTGCAAGTGCTTCCTCAAGCTTTGGGATGAGGGGCAGCAGGTAGGGAAGCTCGTTCGACTTCGCGTCCATCACGATTACCGTGATCGGTAATGCGTCGAGGTTCTGCTGATACTGGAGATTCTTGTCGACCGTGACAAGGGCGTCGAACTCGTTTGCGGCCCGGGTGAGGAGCTCGCCGTTCCTGATGCCGCCCCACCCCATTTCGGCCACCGTGCGTACGGCATGGCCTGGTAGAGAGCGCCCTAGCCGATGTGGAACAGACTCGTCAAGCAACAGGCGCATCTGCAAATAGGCGCGCCTTGGCTGTCTCGAGAACCGCTATCGCAGCCTCACGGGAGACAGAGGGGAAGTCCTCCAGAAAGTCTTCAAGCGATGAACTTCCTTCAAGGTAGTCGAAGAGATTCTGGACGAGTACTCGCGTGCCCTTGAAACACGGAGCGCCACTCATAATTTCAGGATCGCGACTGATGTAAGGTGTATCCATAGCTACCTCCAATGCGCCCAGTTTAACCGGGACCCGGATATCTGTGATCGATGGAGTAACGATTCAGATTCGTGTCTCGTTTACGTCCGCCGAACTTTTGCACAGCCTCAACGTGGAGCTAACGCGCGCCGCGCACGACGCAACGGCGAAGTGCGATGCTTCACGGCGTCGCGGTTGAGCGCAGGGTTAGGCATGATGACTCAGTGCAACAATGAATACCCCCAGCGAGAGGGCCAGGCACAGCGGTGAATAGATGACTGTGTCCAAACGAGCGAAGGTCGTTCCGCGCACGCGTTTGAAGAAGCCGACTAGGCTGAAGTCACCCACCGCTCGCAACAGCAATACCAAGGCAAGTGCGAAGGCAAGCCAGGTGAGAAAACTGGGCGACACAGGTAGCGCGAGAATGCCGGCGGTGGCCGTGATAAGGCCAGCGCACGCGAACAGCGCAACGGCAACAACGAACGTTGCCAGGGCGGAAGGAGTGAACGCGGGACGGCCTCTTACCTCCGGAACGACAGCGGGCCACGGAATGCGACCGCCAAACGCCCAGTACGCATGGACGAGCGCCAGAATGACGAACACAGTCGCGATAACGATGGCGAGAAGGTTGCTCATCATGCCTAACATTCAATCATCTTCCGAAAAACGTCCTAATTCCGGACGCCAGTCTACACTCTTGGAAATTCGCTTTCAAAATCACATTCGTATGGAGGCTGTATATAAAATCAGGGCGTGATAGGTTGCGCGTGGAGGCTTAAGTGTTTGATTTGTCTCGGGGGCAAACCCCGCATGACGCGGGCTATCCTCGTGGCGGTTCGAATTCTGTGCTGCCGAAAGCTGCTGGGTTCCCACTTTCGGCGGAATGGCGGCTACTCTCGGTACGACGGATCGATCGAGTCGAGTTTCCTGATCAGCGCCGGCCATTCGAGGATGCCGAGCTTGCGGCGCACGCCCGGTTGATAGAGGTGCGATGCCTCTTCGATGATCTCGCGCGGCGGGAGCGAGATCTCGGTGTTGCAGGAGAGCGTCGCCACCTGCAGCTGGCAGGCGCGCTCGAGGCGGAAGATGTTGTCGAATGCCTGGGGAATGCTCGCGCCGACGACCAGCAGCCCGTGGTTCCTGAGGATCATCGCCTCGCGGTTGCCGAGGTCGCGCACCAGGCTCGCCTGTTCCTCCAGGTCGATCGCCACGCCTTCGTACTCGTGGTAGCCGATGTCGATGAAGCGCATCGCGGTCTGCGCGAAAGGCATCAGCCCGGCTTTCATCGCCGACACCGCCATGCCGGCGATGGTATGGGTGTGGATGATGCAGTCCACTTCGTGCCGCGCGCGGTGGATCGCGCTGTGGATCACGAAACCCGCGCGGTTGATGTCGTACTCGGTCGGGTTGAAGAGGATCTTGCCGTCCAGGTCGAGCTTGATGAAGCACGAGGCGTGCATCTGCTCGTAGAGCATGCCGTAGGGATTGATGAGGAAGGCGCCGTCCTCGCCCGGCACGCGGGTCGAGATGTGGTTCGCGATCATCTCGTCCATGCCGTAGAGATGGACCAGGCGGTAGGCGGCGGCGAGATCGATGCGCTTCGCCCACTCGGCCGCACTGACCTGTTCCTTGACCGATTTCTGCTTCTTGATGCGGGTGACGCTCATGGCGTGCTCCTGAAGCATGAGTCGAAGTCGCCTAGTTTAACCCGGGTGAACCTTGGTGGTTCCATCGCCTGTCTTTGCCTGGCTAGAAGCAAAGCCGGGGTCTTCCCACAGTGGTCATGTCAGGCGGCGCCGCACGGACATTGCGGCGCGACACCGCGCAGGTCATTTCTTGCCGCCAAGAAGCAGGAGCACGCCACCAATCGCTATCGCCCCCACGCCGGCCCAAACCGGGACGTTGACCGTCTGCTTGTCCTGTACCGAGAACTTGAGCGGTCCCACCGTGGTTTCATGGGTCTCCTTGGTGAAACTGAAACTCCCATACACCAACCCCAGTACCCCGGCCACGATCAGCACAATTCCCGCAAGCTTGATGGTGTTCATTTCGTCTCCTCTATTAAAGAAACTCCTGCATCCCTACCGCGGACAGCGCGCCGGGGTGATTATCGGCTCCTTGCCCGCTACTTGCTGCGTGCGTTCTGCAACGCCCGCCACATCCGGTCCGGCGTCACCGGCATGTCGAAGTCGGGGATCCCCGCGGGCCGCACGGCATCGAGGATCGCGTTCATGGTCGCGCCGAGCGCCCCCGAGGTTCCCGATTCGCCCACGCCCTTGGCGCCGAGCGCATTCGCTTTCGTCGGCACCGGGTGCTCGTCGCAGCGGATGGCGGGCATCAAGTCGGCGTGCGGCATCGGGTAGTCCATGAAGCTGCCCGAGAGCAGCTGCCCGGTCTCGGAGTCGTAGATCGCGTGCTCGCCGAGCACCTGTCCCACGCCCTGCAGCACGCCGCCGTGCACCTGGCCTTCGACGCTGGTGTGATCGACCACGTTGCCGATGTCGTCCACGGTCGCGTAGTTGACCACATCGATGACGCCGGTCTCGGGATCGATCTCCACTTCCGCGATGTGGCAGCCGTTCGGAAAGGTCGCGCCGAAGATGCCTTCGGCGATGCAGTCCATGGGATGAGGTGATGGGCCCGCGAGCTTTTGCGCGAGATCGAAGAAGCTGATGTGCTTGCCCGTAGCGTGGAACGCCCCGCTCCGGTATTCGACGGCGGAGGCCTCGGCGCCGAGCGTCGCGGCCGCGTGCGGCATCGCCGTCTCGATCAGCTTCGGTCCGAGGAGTTTCACCGCGCTGCCTGCGCCGTAGAGCGAGCGCGAGCCGCCGGTGCCGTTGCCCACGACGGTCATGTCCAGGTTGCCTTCGTGGATGCGGATGCGCTCACCCGCATTTTCGCCAACGAGCCCCAGGCCTTCGCAGAGGATGCGCACGAACGCCGTTTCATGGCCCTGGCCGGTGGACTGCGACACGCAACTCACGTGCAGGATGCCCGCCTGGTCGAAGCGCGCGAACGCCTGGTCCTTGGGCGCGAGCCCTGCGGCGCTCGCCTCGAGGAAGGTCGCGATGCCGATGCCGCGGAGTTTTCCTTCGCGTTTCGAGCGTTCGCGCCGCGCGGGGAAGCCTTTCCAGTCGGCAAGCCCCAGGGCCTTGTCCATCACGTTCTCGAACTCGCCGCAGTCATAGGTCGTGCCGTTCGCGGTTTTGTAGGGCATCGCTTCCGGCGGAATGAAATTTTTTCGCCGCAGCTCGATCGGATCGAAGCCGTGCTCGACCGCGGCGCGATCGACCAGACGCTCGATCGCGCAGGCGATGTCGGGCCGTCCGGCGCCGCGGTAGGCCGAAACCGGCACGGCGTTCGAATAGCCTATGAGGGTGTGCGCGTGCATCGCCGGGATGCGGTACACGCCGCCCATGGTGATGGTGATGTTGCGCGAGCCGATCTGCGGGCCGAAAGGCGTTGAAAAGGCGCCGAGGTCCGCCGTGTCCTCGAAGCGCAGCGCGAGGAATTTGCCGTCGCGGGCCAGTGCGAGCTCTCCGGTCAGCGTAAGCCCGCGCCCGTGATTGTCGGAAAGGAAGACCTCCGAGCGCGTCGCCACCCATTTCACCGGGCGGGCTAGCTTTTGCGCGGCGAGCATCACCGCGACGTGCTCGGCGTAGGAGTAACTGCGGATGCCGAAACTCCCGCCCACCAGCTCGGTGACGACGCGGATTTTCTCTCCGGGGAGGCCGGTGGCCGCGGCGAGGAACCCGCGCATGCCGTTCAATCCCTGGCTCGGGGAATAGACGGTGAAGACGCCGCTCCCGGCATCGAAGCTCGCGAGGAAGGCGCGCGGCTCGATCGGATTGCCGACCAGGCGCTGGCTGCGCACCGTGAGCCGGGACTTCAGCGCCGCGCCGGCGAACGCGGCTTCCACCGCAGCACGGTCACCCGATTCGTATTCGAAGGCGAGATTGCCGGGAATGTCCGCGTGCAACTGCGGCGCGCCCGGTTTCGCGGCCGCGTCGAAACCGACCACGGCGGGCAGATCGCCATACTCGACTGCGATTTCTTCGGTGGCGTCCTGCGCGAGCGCCGCGCTGTCGGCGACGACCAGCGCGACTGGCTGCCCCACGTAGTGAACCTTGCCCTGGGCGAGCGCGGGCCAGAAGGGTTTCTTCTGCTTCTGCCCGCCTACGCCGTCGTAGGGGACGCCGCCGGGGAGCGACTTCCAGCCGGAGGCCGCGTAGTCGGCGCCGGTGAGAACGGCGTGCACGCCCGGCCGGGCCAGCGCGGCCTTCGTGTCGATCGAAGCGATGTCCGCGTGCGCGCGGTCGGAGCGCAGGAAAAAAGCGTGGAGCTGTCCCGGGAGATTCCAGTCGGCGGTGTAACGGCCGACTCCGGTCAGCAGGCGCGCGTCTTCGCGTCGGATGGTTTTTTCAGTCATGGTGTCGCGCCGTCGAATCGAAGGATCAATGGGCAAGCAGGATGCGGAAACGCCGGCGGCCGCGCAATCTGTATACAGAGAAATCCCGTTGATCGACGGTGGCGATCGCCGCCACCCCCGTCCGCTCGGCCAGCGCGATGAGCGAGGCGTCGGCGTAGTCGCAGGGCAGGCTCGCGTACTGGGCGATGATACGGGCGAGCTCGGCGTAATCGGCCACCGCTTCCACCTGCAGCAGGCCGGCCGCCCGCGCGCGCTCGAACCAGAGGAGCGCTGCGCGTTGGTGGGCGGGGCTTGCGGCGAGCACGTAGGCGGTTTCGGTTGTCACCGCCTCGGTGGTCAGCAACTGTCCGCGAAAACGGCGAAACCACTCTACGGCCTCGCCGTGGTGCCGGTCGTCGCGGTTGACGAGTGCGACGATCGCGCCGGTGTCAACGAGCGCGCGGCCCACGAAATGCTTTGTGCGCCAGCTCGCGGACCTTGTCGGATTGAAGCGCCTTCGCGCCCCGCTTGGGTATCAGATCGGACGCGAGCGAATACGGGCTCGTTCCCCCGGCCTCGCCGTCCAGATAACGGTCGAGCGCGCGCACGACCGCTTCGGATCGCGTCACGCCGCGCTTGGAGCAGTACTCTGCGAGTTTCTGCTCGATTCGCGGCGGGATGCGTGCATTGACGGTATCGCTCATGGTGATCCAGACGGTGTATTACGAAGACAGGACATTGTATCACACGGCTGCGCCGGGACCGGTTTCGAAATGATCTTAGAACCGGTTTCAAATTAGCCGAGGAAGGTGTCGTCATTCCCGCGCAAGCGGGAATCTAGCGACGTTAAGGTCACTGGATCCCCGCTTTCGCGGGGATGACGTGGGTCTTTTTGAAACGGACTCTTATTTCCTTGATTGACCTCCGGCTCAACCCCGCCCCACGAACGGCATCTTGGTCGCCATGATGGTCATGAACTGCACGTTAGTCTCCAGCGGCAGGTTCGCCATGTGCAGCACCGCGCTGCCGACGTGATCCACGTCCATCAGCGGCTCGGGTCTGATCTCGCCATTCGCCTGCGGCACGCCGTTCGCCATGCGCGCCGCCAGGGGCGTATTGGCGTTGCCGATGTCGATCTGGCCGCAGGCGATGTCGTACTTCCTGCCGTCGAGCGAGCTCGCCTTGGTGAGCCCGGTGACCGCGTGCTTGGTCGAAGTGTAGGGCGCGGAGTTCGGCCGCGGCGCGTGCGCCGAGATCGAGCCGTTGTTGATGATGCGCCCGCCGCGCGGGGTCTGGCTCTTCATGATCCTGAAGGCTTCCTGCGTGCACAGGAACATGCCGGTGAGATTGGTATTCACCACGCCCTGCCACTGCTCGAGCGTGAGGTCTTCGAGCATGATGCTGCCCGGCGTGCCGATGCCGGCGTTGTTGAAGAGGACGTCGAGCCTGCCGAACTTCGCCTTCGCCGCGGCGAAGAGGGCCTGCACCGCTTTTGGGTCGGCGACGTCGGTGGGGACGACGAGCGCTCGCTCGCCGGCACCCGAGTCCTTCGCGGTCTCGTCGAGCTTGTCCTTGCGCCGCCCGGCGAGAGCCACGCGGTAGCCGTCCTTCAAGAAGGCGAGCGCGACCGAGCGCCCGATTCCGCTGCCCGCGCCGGTGACGATCGCTACTTTTCCCGATGAAGCCATGTTCTCTCCCAGTGGATGATCAATGTACCGCGGCCAGCTGCCTCGCCTGCTCGACGTTCGCGGCGATGCGCTTCGAGCCGGCGAGAGTCCGCTTGCGCGCGCTTTCGACCGCCTCGTCGGCGAGCAGGGGCGCGCCGGTCTGCGCCGCCATTTTCTTGCGGGCCTCGGGATAGGACGCGAGCAGCCGCTCGAGCGCCTCGGCCGAAATCCGGTAATCGAAGTAGTTCTTCTCCAGCCGGCCCTTGAGGCGGACCGCCTCGTCGATCCAGGCCCCCGATCTTCGCGCCGCGGTACTCATATGATTGCGCAACTTCTCCTCGCTCGCCGCGACTTGAACGCGGTAGCGGTGGCTCGCGGCCTGTTCGCGCAGGATCTGCCGCACCGTCAGCAGGTACTCCTCCGCCGCGGCGACCAGAGGCCGATTGGGCGAGGCGCTCAGGTCGCGCAGCTCGATCACGTGCTTGTCCACTTCTTGCGCTTGCTCGTCGAGTCTGCCCACCGTCTGCGCGCTGTTCGCGCTCGCCGCTTCGGTCCCCGCGGCGAGGGCCGCTTCCAGACGCTCGTTCGAATCCCCGACGAGCGCGCTCACCGTCCTTTGCAACTGGCCCTTGCGGTACGCGCTCACGCCCCAGTATCCGAACGCGGAGGCGAGCACCAGCGCCGCAAGTCCGAACACGGCGGTCCTGGTGATCGCTCCGCCGGGCGCGGCGGCTGAGGTGATCGATCTCAAGGCGCCACGGCAGCTGCCGCAAAGAGCGCTTCCGGAAATTTCATGGGCCTTAGGCTAGCAAGCGAGAATGATGCGGTCAAACTCCAGAGTCCCGACGCTCATGCCGGCGGCATGGTGTGCGGGCGCGGAGCGTGATTAAATGGCGGCTCCGGAGGGGGAGGAGCCGATGGTCCTGCTTCAGGTCGCCTTGCTGCTGCTGCTGTGTGCTGTCGCCCTCGGTTGGGTGGCCCGGCACTTCCGGTTTCCCTATCCGATCGCACTGGTTATCGGAGGCGCGGTGCTGGGTTTCGTGCCGCGCCTGCCGCAAATTCAATTCGACCCGCAGTTTCTGCTCGTGCTGGTGCTGCCGCCCATCCTCTATCAAGGAGCGCTGCTCGCCTCCTGGCACGAATTCAAGGCGAACATCCGCCCGATCGGGCTGCTCGCGATCGGGCTGGTGATCGCGACCACGCTCGCCGTCGGCGCGACTTTGAAAGTCATCATCCCGGACATGCCCTGGGCCGCGGCCTTCGTGCTCGGCGCAATCGTCTCCCCGCCGGATGCGGTGGCGGCGACCGCGATCCTGTCGCGGCTCAGCATTCCGCGCCACGTGGTGACGGTGCTGGAGGGCGAGAGCCTGGTGAACGATGCTTCCGGCCTGGTGATATACAAATTCGCGGTGGCCACGGTGCTCACCGGCACGTTCTCGCTGTGGCAGGCGAGCCTGGAATTCATCGGCGTGGCGGTCGGGGGCATCGCGATCGGCTTCGTCATGGGGCGGCTGTTCGTTTTCATCCACCGCTACCTCGGCGATGCCTTTATCGAGGTGCTGACCACGCTCGCGGTGCCTTACGCCGCCTATATCTTCGCCGAATCCCTGCATGTATCGGGCGTGCTCGCCGTAGTCGCCGCGGGCCTGGTCCGCGGCCGCTACTCGCCGGAGATCGTATCGGCGGAGATGCGCATCATCGCGCGCTCGGTGTGGAACCTGCTCGTATTTCTGCTGAACACCCTGATCTTCATCCTCATCGGCGTGCAGCTCTCGGCGATCGTCGCGCGGCTCACCGACTTCTCGGTGGCGCAGCTTTTCTTCTATGGGACCTTCGTCTCGGCCGTGGCGATCGCCGTGCGCTTCGCCTGGGTCTACCCGGCGACCTATCTGCCGCTCATGCTCAAGGCTGCGCGCGGGCAGAGCGTCTCGCCGCCCCGGGAGGGAGAGGTGTTCATCATGGGGTGGTGTGGGATGCGCGGCATCGTGTCGCTGGCGGCCGCGTTGGCGCTGCCCCAAACGCTTCTGGACGGCAGTGCGTTCCCGGGGCGCGACCTCATCATCTTTCTCACCTTCGTCGTCATCGCGGTCACTCTTGTCCTGCAGGGCCTGACCTTGACGCCCCTCATCCGAAGGCTCAAGGTGGCGCGCGACTGGAGTCTGCAGGAAGAGCAGCAGCGCGCCAAGATGGCGCTCGGCAAAGCGGCGATCGCCGCGATCGATGCGGTGGCCGCCAGGAGCGGGATCCCGAACGAGCTCGCCGAACGCATCCGCGCGGAGTTCGCGGAGAAAATCACGCTCGCGGTGCCCGAAGGCCTGGTATTGAGGCACAGCGGTGCCGACGACGCGCGGCGCTTGAGAGCCGTGGCGGTCAAGGCGGAACGTCAGGAACTCATCCGGCTGTGGCGCGACAACCAGATCAGCGACGACGTGCTGCACTACATCGAGGAAGACCTGGATTACCAGGAATCGCGCATCTAACCGGCCGCCATAAGAGCCCGCCGCCACAACACAGAGAGGTTTCCATGACCATCCGCACCGTGCTATCCGTGTTGCTATCTCTCGGCGCCGCGCTGCCATGTTTCGCGCAGTATCCGGACAGGCCGCTCACGATGCTCGCGGGCTTTCCGGCGGGCGGCACGGTGGACATCGTCGCGCGCGTGCTCGCCGACGCGATGAAGCCGAGGTTTCCGAAAGGCGTCGTGGTCGTGAACAAGCCCGGTGCCGGCGGCGCGGTCGCGGTCGCGGAAACGGTGCAGGCGCGCCCGGACGGCTACACCATAGTGTTGACGCCCATCTCGTCGCTCGTCATCGGGCCGCAGCTCAACCCGGCACTCAACTACAAGACGCCCGACGACTACGATCCCATCATCAATACCGTGTCGTACTACCCGCTCCTCGTCGTGCGCGCCGACGCGCCGTGGAAAACCATCCAGGAGTTCGTCGCCGACGGCAAGGCCAACCCGGGCAAGCTGCGAGTAGGCACGCCCGGCGAAGGCACCTCCAGCCATCTGAATCTCGAGGAGTTCATGTTCAAGTCCGGCGTGAATCTCACGCCCATTCCCTACGCGGGATGGGGGCAGTCGTCGCCCGCGCTTCTCGGCGGTCACATCGAGGCGGTGGTTGCACAGCCGAGCGAAGCGAAGCCGCAGGTCGACGGCAAGAAGATGCGCGCGCTCGTCATGTTCCAGCCCACGCGCCACCCGGCTTTTTCCGACACGCCGACCGCGAAAGAGGCGGGCTGGGACGTCGCGAACGGCGTGTGGTACCTGCTGGTCGCCCCGAAGGGCACGCCTGCGGCAGCGATGAAGCACGTGCACGACTCCGCCAAGGCGGCGCTCGACGATCCTGCGTTTACGAACGGTATGACCGCGCGCGGCCTGGACATCGACTACCGCGCAGGGGAGAAGCTCCGCGCAGACCTGTGGCGCGAATACAAACTGCACACCGACATCCTGCGCAGGATCGGCATGATCAAGCAATAGAACGGCAGGCGGTGGCTTTGAAGACTCGTCCCGAAGTTCTCGTCATAGGCGGCGGCATCGGCGGCCTCGCCTCGGCGCTTGCGCTCGCGCGCCGCGGCATGCGCTCGCGCGTGCTCGAGAAGGCGCCCGAATTCGGCGAAATCGGCTACGGCATCCAGCAGGGCCCGAACGCCTATCGCATGCTCGACTGGCTGGGCGTCATGAAGGCCCTGGAGCCGCAGGCGGTGTTCACCAAGAACCTGATCCTGATCGATGCCCTCACCGACCGTGAGCTCACGCGCATCTCCTGCGGGCCGGTGTTCCGCGAGCATTTCGGCGCGCCCTACACGGTGGTGCACCGGCGCGACCTTCACGGCTCGCTGCTCGACGCTTGCACGAAGCGCGAGGAGATCAGCTTGCACACCTCGAAAGAGCTCGTGAGCTTCACCGACCGGGACAAGGGCGTGGTCGCGAGCTTTGCCGACGGCTCGGAATACGAAGGCACCGCCCTGGTCGGCGCCGACGGCCTGCGCTCGCGCGTGCGCGAAATGGTGATCGGCGACGGCCCGCCGCGGGCGACCGGGCACGTCAG
Source organism: Burkholderiales bacterium (assembly GCA_035317085.1). Classification (GTDB taxonomy): domain Bacteria; phylum Pseudomonadota; class Gammaproteobacteria; order Burkholderiales; family SG8-39; genus VBDM01. Next base: position 11,305 of record DATHHS010000126.1, on the reverse strand, counting down.
CTACCGCGGCGTGGTGCCGGTGGAGAACGTCAAGGACAAATCGCATTTCGACGACATGGTCATCCGCATCGGGCCGAACCTGCACCTGGTGCAATACCGGCTGCGGGGCGGCACCGTCATGAACAACGTCGCCACCGTCGTGAGCGACAGGTTCGCGCGCGGGGAGCGGCGCGAGTACGGCGGCGCTGAGGAACTCGCCGAAGTATTTTCGCGCACCACGCCGCATGTGCAGGACATGCTCGGCTACGTCGGCAAAGACAAGAACTGGGTGCTGCACGACCGCGATCCCCGGCCTGGCTGGACGCAAGGCAAGGTCACGCTGCTCGGCGACGCCGCTCACCCGACGCTGCAGTACCTCGCGCAAGGCGCGTGCATGGCGATCGAGGACGCGGTGGTGCTCTCGGGCAAGTTAGAGGAGGCGGGAAGCGACATCGCCGCCGCGCTCAAGGCCTACGAGAAGGAACGCTACCTGCGCACGGCGCGCGTGCAGATCACTTCACGGATCTTCGGCGACATCATCCACGCAAACGGCGGCGCTCGCGACCTGCGCAATCACCTCCTCGCGCAGCGCACGCCGGAAACCTTCTGGGAAATCGACTGGCTTTACCGGGGGATCGAAGCTTGAGGAAACTGCGCCTTCTTTCCCGATTTCGCTATTCCTCCTTCTTTTCTCCGCTCTTGTTCCGCCAGATCATCCAGACGAAACCCACGCAGAAGGCTGCGAACAGTCCCAGGAATATGAGCGTGGCGACCGTGTTGGGCTCCAGCGCCGGTTCGGGAGCCTGGGCGTGCGCGGACGCAAACAGGAGCGAAGCGATCGAAGCCGCAAGGAATCTTTTCATGTAGAACTTTCTCAAAAGTCGTTCGGCGAACGTTCAGGTCTAATGTGCACGATGCCCCTTGCAATGAACTGACGCCTGTCTTTCAATTCGCTGTCAGCCGCGGAGCGCGCCGGCAAGGGGGAGCACGGCGCGAGACGGTTCACAACAAAATCTTACGGAGGAAGCACCATGAGACTCAGCGCACCGGCCTATGCCGCCGCCCTCGCAATCTCGGCGCTAACGCCCGCGCACGCGCAGACCTGGCCCGACAAGCCGATCAAGTTGATCGTCTCGTTTGCGCCCGGGGGCGTGCACGACACTCTGTCGCGCGTGTTGCAGCCGCGTCTCACTGAGGCGCTTGGCCAGCCGATCGTCATCGAGAACCGCCCCGGAGCTGGCGGCAACATCGCGGCCGAAGCGGTCGCCAAGTCGGCGCCCGACGGCTATACGTTCCTGGTGGCGAGCGAGGCGATCGCGACCAACGAGTATCTCTATCCCGGCATGGCCTACGATCCCTACAAGGATCTCGCGCCGGTCGCCAAGCTCGCCGACTATCCCATGGCGCTGATCGCCAACCCGTCGGTGCCCGCCGATAACGTGAAAGGCCTGATCGCGCTCGCCAAGGCGAAGCCCGGGTCGCTGAGTTACGGCTCCGCCGGCATCGGCGCCTCCGGCCACCTCGCCGGTGAGCTGTTCAACAGTGTCGCCGGCGTCGACATGGTGCACGTGCCCTACAAGGGCGGCGCGCCCGCGCTCACCGACCTGGTCGCAGGGCGCATACAGGTGATGTTCCTGTCGGTATCGCTGTCCGCGCCGCAGCTGAAGGAGGGCAAGATCAAGGTGCTGGCGGTGACAGGAGACAAGCGCTCGGACAAGCTGCCCGATGTGCCGACGACCGCGGAGCAGGGATTTCCGGGCGTGCAGGCGCTGCTCTTCTCGAGCCTGCTTGTGCCGGCCGCGACGCCCGCGGCCATCGTGCGGCGCATGAACGCTGAGGTGGTAAAGGCGCTGCGCGCGCCCGAGGTCGTCGCGCGGCTCACCGAGCTCGGCGCGGTGCCGGCGCCGAGCTCGCCCGAGCAGTTTGCCCTGATACTCAAGCGCGACGGCGACCGCTGGGGCAAGCTGATCCGCGAAAAGAATATTCATGCCAACTGAAGGCGGTGAGCCGTGACCGAGAGAGTGTTTCCCGAAACCCCGCTCGAATTCGGCATCTTCGACTGGATCGAGTGGTCGGAGGCCCCGGCGGGAGAGATCTTCGAGCACAAGCTGCAGATGGCCGAAGCCGCGGACCGGGCCGGGTTCTACGCGTGGCAGATCGCCGAGCACCAGGGGACGCCGCTCTCGATCGACGGCTCGCCCGCGCTGGTGCTCTCCGCGGCGATCCAGCGCACCAAGAGACTCCGGCTGGGCGCGCTCACCTTCTGCCTGCCCTGGTACAACCCGTTCCGCTTCTACAACGAGATCTGCATGCTGGATCAGATGAGCGGCGGGCGCCTGGAGCTCGGCGTCGGTCGCGGCGTCTCGCCGATCGAATCCGCTTATTTCTTCATGAAGAACATCGAGGAATCCCGCGAGCGCTACCGCGAGACGCTCGATGTCTTTTTCTCCGCGTGCGGGAGCCGCGTCCTCAATCATGAGGGGAAATATTTTTCCTACCGGGACCTCGAGCTCCAGATCCAGCCGCGCCAGAGACCCTATCCGCCCTTGTGGTTTCCCAGCAGCGACAAAAACTCTATCGAGTTCACGGCGCGCCACGGATACCACACCGTGCTCAACACGAGCGCTGCCGAGGCGGGAAAACTTTACGCACAGTACCGGGAGGTCTGGACCCGGCACCAGGACGAACCCGGGCGCCACAACGCGCACGTGCGCGCGCCCAAGCTCGGAAAATCGCAGCACGTTTTCATCGCCGACAGCGACGCCGAGGCGCAAAGAACGGGCGGCGCCGCCTACAAGGCGTGGAGCGATCATCTGACCCATCTCACCCGCAAGCACGGCAGGCCCGACCTGCTGAACGTGAACCCCGCCTCGGCAGCGGCCGTGACACGACTGATGGCCGGCGCACCGAAAACGGTCGCGCAGGAGCTCGCCCAGGTGGTGCGCGAATCGGGGATCAACTATCTCTTGCTGGTGTTCTCCTTCGGCGACCTGCGGCCGGAGCTGGCGATGCGCTCCATGGACCTGTTCGTGCGGGAGGTGATGCCGGTCCTGCGCTCGCGCGCCGCTTGAGGCGACGAAGTGTATTTTTTCGCCCGGGCTAATATACTGTCCGTCCCAAGAGGAGGCTGAAATCATGACGAAGGCGCTCAAAAAAGTCCGGGTTTCGATGATGAACGCGATCCACGATCTGCCGCTGCTGGTGGCCCGGGACGAGGGGTTTTTCAGGGACGAGGGACTCGACGTCGACATCCTCAAGACGCCGGGTTCCGGGCAGCGCGACTCCGACCATCAGGCGCTCCGGCAGAACATATTCGAGCGCACCATGGAAGCGCTCTACGACCAGGGCCAGTGCGACCAGTTCCGCATGTGCGAATGGGGGGTCATGAAGCGCGCGGTGGAAGCCGAAAAGACCGGGCACCGCCCCGCGAAAATCGTGGCACTCGGCTCGGCGATGTCGACCTTCGCGATCGTCACCGATCCCAAGGCGCGGATCTACGAGCCCGAACAGCTCAAGAACAAGCCGATCGGAGTGAGTCCCTTCAACGGCTCGCATTTCACCACGCTGAAGCTGCTCGAGGGGTTTCTGAAGCGCGACCAGATCAAGTGGGCGTTCGCCGGGACGATGAAGGAACGGCTGGAGGCGCTCAGCAAAGGCGAAGTCGCCGCGGTCAGCCTCATGGAACCCTGGATCAGCGTCGCCGAGAAACGCGGCATGCGCGTGCTGATGGAGTCGCATTCGACGCGCAGCGAAGCGGCGGGGGACGAGCTCGACGGCGCGACGCTCGCCGCGATGTTCAGGGCCGAAGCCCGGGCGGCCGAAACGATCGACAAGGATCCGTGGCGGCACGCAAATTACCTGATCGAGGAAGCAGGCGGGCTGCTCGATAAAAAGGATCTCAAGGTGTCCCGCCTTCTGAACGCGCCGCCGGAGCCCTATACCCGCGAGCGCTTCGATCACACCTATCAGTGGACTCTGGGGTGGGGACTGGTCGAGTCGGGAGCGACTTTCGAGAACACCGTGGACAACCGGGCCTGGCAGTAACAAAATCGAGTCGCGTCATTCCTCGAGGAAGAGAGAGATCATGAAAAAATTGTTCGCATTGACTGCTGCGCTGGGATTTGCGCTGGGCATGGCGCCCGCGTCTGCGCAAACCATCAAGATCGGTTTCATCACCAGCTACTCGGGGCTGAACGGCAATCTGGGGCCGTACATGGAGCGCGGCGCCCGCCTGTATCTGAAGGAACACGCCAAGGAGCTGCCGCCCGGCGTCAATATCGAGTTCCTGATCCGCGACGATACCGGCCCGAATCCCGACAAGGCCAAGCAGCTCGCGCAGGAGTTGATCGTGCGCGACAAGGTGAATCTGCTCGCCGGGGTGATCTTTACGCCCAACGCGCTCGCGATTGCGCCGCTCGCCACCGAAGCGAAAGTGCCGTTCATCATCATGAACGCCGGCACCGCCGTCATCACGACGCGCTCGCCCTACATCGCGCGCCTGTCGTTCACCCTGTGGCAGTCCTGCTATCCGCTCGGCCAGTGGGCGGCGAAAAAATTCAAAAGGGTCTATACGCTGGTCAGCGACTTCGGACCCGGGCACGACTGCGAGGAGGCCATCGTCAGGGCCACCAAGGAATCGGGCGGAGACGTCGCCGGCAGCGTGCGCGTCCCCCTCGTGAATCCTGATTTCGTTCCCTATATGCAGCGCGTGAAGGATGCCAAGCCCGATGCGCTCGCGGTGTTCATCCCGGCGGGCAAGACCGCGACCGCGGTGCTGAAGGCCTTCGGTGAACTGGGCCTCGCCAAGTCCGGCGTCAAGCTGATCGGCCCGGGCGACGTCACCACGGACGAAGAGCTCGAAAACATGGGCGACGCCGCGCTCGGCGTGCTCACCGTTCACCACTATTCGGCCGCGGCGGATCGTCCCGCCAACAAGGCCTTCGTCGCTGCATGGAAGCGCGACTACGGCGCGAACGAGACGCCGAACTTCGTCGCCGTGGGCGGTTGGGACGGCATGGCGGCGATGATGTACGCGATCAAGGAACAGAAGGGCAAGCTCGATCCGGACCGGACCATGGAGCTCCTGAAGCAGTTCAAGGAGCCGAACAGTCCGCGCGGGCCGATCTCAATCGACCCGGCGACGCGAGACATCGTGCAGAACGAGTACTTGCGCGAAGTGCGCAGGGTCGGCGGCAAGCTCGCCAACGTCGAGCTCGAGACGGTGGGCACCGCGGTGAAGGATCCGTGGAAGGAGTTGAATAAAAAGTAATGCCGGACGCTGCGCGCCGGATTACTTCGGCGCGATGGAGCTGACGCAAGCGCAGCTCATCGCGCCTGGGCTGACATAAGGCGCGATGCACTTCGGTGCATCGCGCTTTTTTATTGAACCGCCTTGGTGCGCGGATTCGGACAGGTAGGTAGCCGCGAACGAGGACTCGCGACGTTAACGCACTGTTGGCGATAGATAATCTTCACGCAGAACGCAGTTGGCATGACATTTGCTGCACTGCGACATGTGAAGGCGAAACTCAACATGATAGTCGTGCTCGCGTTCGGACTTCTCACGTCGCTTGCTCTGCCAGCAAGCGGCGCGGTGGAAGCCCTCGTGGACGCGGTGACGTGGATCGGAGAACTGCACATCGCGGAATCCGCGGTCGCCGCCAACGCGTTCACGATCGTGCCGTAGAACGCGCGCCGGGCGCCTGACTCGAGCCCGCGCGCGCGTTTTTTTCCAAGCGACACGGCAGCTCGCTCCCGGCGCGATGAGCAGCGCTTTTGCGTCTGACTCCATCGCGCCGAAGTAATCCGGTGCTTCGACGGCGCAAGCCGTCGAAGCGTCCGGCATTACTACATCTTCAGCAGCCGCTTGGCATTCCCGGAGAGGATCTTGGTGCGGTCCTCAAGGCTCAAAGGCAGGTCCGCCATCCATTTCGTTCCGGGCGGGTTTGGGACGAAGGGGTAGTCCACCGAGAACAGGATCCGGTCCACGCCCATCTCCATGATGCTGCACATCAGCGCGGGCGTGGAAAAATTGCCACTCGTGGTGATCCAGAAGTGCCTGCAGAAGGTGTCGCGAAAAGTGCTGGGTTTATCGGCGCCCCGCGACAGGCACATGTCGATGCGCCAGGCCGAGAAGGGCAGCGATTCGCCCAGATGCCCGAGGATGATCTTCAGGCCCGGATATTTTTCGAATGCGCCCGACAGGATCATGCGGATGCCATGCGTGGCGGTCTCGACCGTGTAACCCCAGGCCGCGGCGATGAGCTGGGGAAACTCCTGCAGGTAGTCCTTGTAGTAGGCATCGGTAACGGCTTGCACCGGCAGAGACGGATGGATGTAGAGCGGCACGTCGAGCGCCTGCGCGCGCTCGAAGATCGGCCAGAAGCGCTTGTCGTCGAAAAAAACTCCGTTCGTCGGTCCGTGCACCATCGCGCCTTTGAAGCCCAGCTTGGTGACAGTACGCTCGAGCTCGTCCGCCGCCGCTTTCGGGTCGGCGGTCGGAAGCGCCGCAAAGCCGGCAAAACGGTCGGGATGGGCGCGCACCGCTTCGTGCAGCCGGTCATTCGCGCGCTTGGCGAGCGGCACCGCGGTCGCCGCGTCGAGGCGCTGCGTCGAGGGCGCGCCGTGCGAGAGCACCTGTACGTCGATCCCGGCCTCGTCCATTTCCCTGATGCGCAGCGCGCCCAAATCGTCCAGCCGCCGGCGCAACTCGGGGTTGCGCGCCTCGCCGCTCCCGAAGGTTTTCGCCACGTCGGCGTCCCAGTAGTGTTCTTCGAGCGTGATGACGAAGGGTCTGTCTTTGGCGGCCATGGGTGTGATTTGCTCCGGGAGAGAATTATCGCGGCCGCCACTTTAACAGCCGCGCGGCGGATTGTCGCGCGGGCGGGAGGGAGAGAGTTACTTGGCGAGTCGAGTCCGCAGTTGCGCCATCCACGCTTCCCGCGAGGAGGAGCTCGGGTCGGCGCGGACCAGCGCTTCGGTCTTGGCGAGGATGACGTCCACGGGCTCGGTCAGGTCGAGAGGCTCGCCGCGAGGCTGCCTGACGTACCACGGAGAAGGCGTGTAGAGCTCGACGCGGTTGTCCTCCGGATCGCTGAAGTAGATGCTCCAGGCGTTTCCGTGATCGCGTGGAACGATTTCCTTCGCCCGTTCGGCCACCAGCACGGAATAGAAGCGCCTCAAGTCCTCCAGGTTCTTGACCCGGAATGAGAGTTGGTTGATCGTCGTCGGAGCATCTTCGGGCCGGCCTTCGGCCATCACGATCTGGTGGTGCTCGTCGGCGTTCCGGCTGAGGAAGGCGATGCGACCGCCCATGTAGTAGTCCCCGGAATCGGTCACCACCAGGCCGAGGACGCGGGAATAAAACGCGGTCATCGCGTCCAGATCGCGGACGAACAAGCCGACGTGGGCGAGCTGGGCGTCTGGAGGCCTGTTCGTCATGCGATATGTTCCGGCGTCAGTGCGACGCGCCCTCCGGCTTGAACTCGAGGATGAAATTCCACAGCGCCATGTCGCCTACATTGGTGACCGTGTGGATGATGGGCTCGCGGAAGTTCACCACGCTCGGCGGTTCCTGCGGCGCGTCCTTGCCCTCGATGATCTGCCGCAGCAAAGGCCCCTGGTTGATGCGGATCTCGACGCGCTGGCTGTGGCTGTGGCGCGCGCGTGTGTCCCCCGGGGCCAGCCGCTCCTCATAGACGAAAAAGCGCTCGCCCTCGTACACGATCGTGTTCTTCGCGGGCGGAATGATCTCGGCGGGCGACTTGACCGGCGGATGATTGGGTTTGAGCGCCACCTCGAAATACGAGCCCCCTTCCGGCGGACGGTAGGATTCGCCCCATTTGAACACCGCGACTTCGCCGCGCCGCATCGCGCGCAGCACCTTGCCGAAGCGCAGCTGGATCTCGCCCATCGCCACGATCACGCGCTCGGCGCACCCCGGCGTCGAGGTTTCGGCGCAAGGCGCCTCGTCGCGGCTCACGCGCACGTAGTCGTTGTCGAGCACCGTCGCCGCCTGCGCGGTCTGGAAGAACCCCGCGACCACCAGAGCCGTCGCCAGGCGTCTTGAAATGCGGTCCATCGAATCCTCCTCTTTCGATCTTGTTCTCGTGCTTAAGATATCACCGGAAGACAGCGATCTGAAAGCTTTGCGTCAGCGCCCCGCAAGGCTGTGAGCTTCATGCTGACACCCCGTCGCACGGCGCTTCGAGGCCAGCATCGGCCACACCGGAAATTCCATGCTCGCCGCCCCCGCTTCCACGTCGCGATGGATCGCAAGCGCTTGCTTGATTCTCTCCCTAATATGGTTTTCCGGGATCGAGTATCGCGGGCTGTTCATGCCGGACGAGGGGCGCTACGCCGACATTGCCCGCGAGATGCTGAATTCGAACGATTGGGTGACGCCGCGCTTGAACGGCATCAAGTACCTGGAGAAGCCGCCGTTGCAGTACTGGGCCACCGCGGGCGCCTTCGCGGCGTTCGGCGCGGACGAGTGGACCGCGCGCCTGTGGCCGGCCGTGACCGGCTTTCTCGGGATCGCGCTGATTGCGTTCGCGGGGTTTCGACTCGCGCGCGGCTCGCCGTGGATCCTGACTGCGCTCACCGTCGCGGGTTGTTGGGGATATTTTATCGGCGGCCAGTTCCTCACCCTCGACATGGGGCTCACATTTTTTCTGACCGCCGCGCTCGTGGGTTTTCTCCTGAGCCAGCGCGCCGACGGTCTGCGCGCGGAACGCGGCTGGATGATCTTTGCGTGGGCGGCGATGGCATGCGCCGTTCTGAGCAAGGGGGTCGTGGGGATCGCGATTCCGGCCATGGCGCTTCTGAGCTACATGGCGGTCGAGCGCGATCTCTCGCCGCTGCGGCGACTGCACTGGGCGCCGGGGCTGGCCGCGTTCGCTGCGATCGTGCTGCCGTGGTTCGTGCTGGTGCAACAGAGGAATCCGGAGTTCTTTCACTTCTTCTTCATCTACGAACATGTCGAGCGCTACCTCCTGCCCGATCATCATCGGCCCGGTCCCTGGTGGTACTACGTCCCGGTGCTGCTCGTCGGGCTGCTGCCCTGGACGCCGAGCATCCCCGCCGCCTTCGTGAAAGCCTGGAGAACACCGGATGCTTCCCGGTTCCGGGTCGATCGCTTTCTCGCGATCTGGACCGCCGTGGTGGTGGTTTTCTTCAGCGCCTCGAGCTCGAAGCTTCCCGGTTATGTGCTGCCGGCGGTTCCGGCGATCCTGCTCCTCTTCGCCCGGCACTATCGCGCTCTGTCCGAGCGCGCGCGCCGCGCGCCGGCGGTGGCCTGCGTCGTTGCCGGCGTGGTCCTCGCGCTGCTGGCCGCCGTGCTTCCGACCGTGGGCGCGAATCGGACCTGGCCGGAGTTCGACCCGGGCTATGCGATCTGGCTGCTCGCGGCGGCGCTGACTCTGTCTGCGGCGGGCTTTGCCGCGTTCCGGCTTTTCAGCGGCGGACGGGAGGAGGCATCGCTTGCGGTCGTCGGCCTGGGCAGTCTGCTCGCGGTCCAGCTCGCCCTGTCGGGCACGCATCTGCTCGACGCACGGTATTCGTCGGAGCGGCTGGTGGAGTCGGTGGTCGGCGAAGATCTGCAGTTTCCGCGCGAACCGCCGTTCTACAGCGTGGCGATCTTCGATCAAAGCGTCCCTTTCTATCTCGGCCGCCCCGTGACTCTGGTCGGCTACAAGGACGAATTGGCGCCGGGCATCGCCACCGAGCCCGATAAATACGTCAATTCGGTTGGTGATTTCGTCGGACTCTGGCAAGAGCACGGGGAGGCTTACGCGATCATGACGCCGCAACTCTACGAGAAACTCAAGCGGCAGGGGCTTCCGGGACGCGTCCTCGCGCAAGACGCGCGCCGCGTGATCGTCGCCAGGCGCTAGCTTCGAGCGGAGCGCTCCGCTAGCTGTCGAGTTCCGGCGTCGGCGCGATTCTCGAAACTCAAGCCTCGCGGGCGGCCACGGTCAAGCGCCGCGCGCGATAAATGAGAAAGAGCGCGATCGTCGTCGTCACCAGGTTCCAGGCGATGCCGTTGGCAAAGGCGGCGCGGTAGGAACCGGTCGCGTCGAAAATCCATCCGGGCAGCCAGCCTCCGAGCGCCATGCCGAAGAGCGTCGCCATCAGCACCGTGCCGGTGCGCACGCCCGCCTCCCGCGGCGAAAAATATTCGCGCACGATGATCGGATAGGAAGGCACGATCCCGCCCTGAAAGAGGCCGAAGAGCGCCGAAATCACGTAGAGCGCCGCGAGCTGCTGGAAGGGCAGGAAGAGGGCGAGCGCGACCGCCTGCAGCACGGCGCCGAGGAGCAGCGTGCGCAAGCCCCCGATTCTGTCGACGATCCAGCCCGACGCGAGCCGGCTCACGATGCCGAAACCGAGCATCAGCGAGAGCATCTCCGCGCCGCGCGCCGCCGGATAGCCCAGGTCGCCGCAGTACGCGACCATGTGTACCTGCGGCATCGACATAGCGACGCAGCACGCGACGCCAGAAATGCACAACAGCGTCTGCAGCGCGCCCGGCGAAAATCCCAGCGGCCGGTCCTTCCCCTCTCCCGCTCGCGGGAGAGGGGAAGGGTGAGGGTGGATTTCCAATGCGGGAGGTCTTCTCCTTAGAGCGAGCGCAAGCAGCGGCATCACGGCAATGCAAAACACTCCCGTTCCGATGTAAGTCGCGCGCCACCCCGCGGTGTCGATGAAATGCTGCATGAGCGGCGGCCAGACGGTGCCTGCGAGGTAGTTGCCGCTCATCACGATCGCCACCGCGATCCCGCGCCTGCGGGTGAACCAGAGCGAGATGTCCGCGACCAGCGGCACGAAAGTTCCGGATGCGCCGAGAAGCCCGATCAGCAATCCTTGAGCCGCGGCGAACTCGAAGAGATTTTGCGAGAGACCTGCGGCGATAAAGCCGAGCCCGAGGCACACCGAGCCGAGGAGTACGGGAACGATCACGCCGAAGCGGTCGGCGAGCTTCCCCATCAGGATGCCGCCGAAGCCGAAGCCGATCATCGTCAGCGTATAGGGAAGCGAGGCATCCGCGCGCGCGATCCCGAACTCCGCCTGCAACGGCGGCAGCACCACCGCCATCGAGTACATCCCCGACCCGCCTATCGTCATCAGCACGACCGCGACTCCGAGGCGAATCCAGGCGTACCTGGAATCGGCGTCGTTCGGCGCTGCGGTCGCAGTTCCCACGGTCAGCTCCGCTTCGATCCGCGCAGCGTGAACGCGAGGAGGCCGATGATGACCGCGAGCAGCGTCATGGCGGACAGCGCGAGCGACCGGTGGATGCCGATGAAGCCCCCGACGATCCCGACCG
>DATHHS010000125.1:0-9063 GCA_035317085.1 Burkholderiales bacterium | reverse complement strand
GGAGCTGACTGTGACCGTAGGCGAGCTCCCGGAGGATCGCGTCGCCACCCGCAGCGAGCGTCGCAGCAAGTCTCCGGAACAGGCGGCCAATCGTCTCGGCTTCGCGGTCGTGGATCTCACCCAGGAGCAAAAGCGCGATTTGAAGCTGGGGGGCGGTGTAGCCGTCGAGGACGTCCGAAACAACCGGCGGGCTGACGTGCGGGTGGGGGACGTCATCACCGCAGTGACCAGCAAAGGGCAAACCACCGACGTCAGGTCCACCGAGCAGTTCAATAAATTGCTCGGGCAACTGGAGCGCAACAGTACTCTCACGCTTCACGTGCGGCGTGGAGAGAGCAACCTGTTTGTCACCGTCAAAGGCGAAAGTGCGCCCGGTTAGCTCACCGCGGCGCACCGAGCGGGCGCGCGAGAGCAATGCGTCCGAACCTCGGCTGGTTCTGTACAGCCGTTCCGGTTGCCATCTTTGCGACGAAATGATTCTTGCCTTGCGCTTGCAGCTCGGCCCGGATTTCCCCGTCGTCGTCGTGGATGTGGACAGCGACCCGGCGCTCGAGTCGCGTTACGGCGAGCGGGTACCGCTGCTCATGGACGGCGAGACCGAGCTTTGCTGCTATCGATACGACCCTGTAAAGCTCGCTGCATACGCCTCCGAAATACGCTAAAATTCAAAGTCTTGGAATATTGAAAGAAGGGTGCTGAAGGGCACCCTTTTTTGTACGTCGCGATGCAGCACATCCGCAACTTCTCGATCATCGCTCACATCGACCACGGCAAGTCGACACTTGCCGACCGCTTCATTCAGCGCTGCGGAGGATTGTCGGAGCGCGAGATGTCCGAGCAGGTGCTCGATTCGATGGATCTGGAGCGCGAGCGCGGAATCACCATCAAGGCGCAGACCGCAGCGCTGCAATACACTTCGCGCGACGGAAAGACCTACAACTTGAATCTTATCGATACTCCCGGGCATGTGGATTTCTCGTATGAAGTGTCGCGCTCGCTTGCCGCGTGCGAAGGGGCGCTGCTGGTGGTGGACGCGAGCCAGGGAGTGGAAGCGCAGACCGTCGCCAATTGCTACACCGCCATCGAGCAGGGCGTCGAGGTCGTGCCGGTGCTCAACAAGATCGACCTGCCTTCGGCCAATCCGGAGCGCGCAATTCAGGAAATCGAGGACGTCATCGGCATCAAGGCGAGCGATGCCTTGCTGGTGAGCGCCAAGACCGGCGAAGGAGTGGAGGAAGTTCTGGAAGCAGTGATCCATCGCATGCCACCCCCGAAAGGCGATCCGGCCGCCCCTCTCAAGGCGCTCATCATCGACTCGTGGTTCGACAATTACGTCGGCGTGATCATGCTGGTGCGCCTGGTGGATGGGGTCATACGGCCGAAGGACAAGCTGCTGCTGATGTCCACGCACGCGGTCCACCTGTGCGAGCAGGTCGGCGTGTTCACACCCAAATCGCAGGGCCGCGAGCAGCTTTCGGCGGGGGAAGTGGGGTTCGTGACGGCTGGAGTGCGGGAGCTCCAGCATGCGCGCGTCGGCGACACCATTACCCTTATCAATCGTCCCGCGACCACGCCGCTGCCGGGCTTCAAGGAGATCAAGCCGCAGGTATTCGCCGGACTCTACCCGGTGGAAGCGAACGAATACGAAGGGCTGCGCGATGCGCTGGAGAAGCTGAAGCTCAATGACGCTTCACTGCACTACGAGCCGGAGACCTCCCAGGCGCTCGGCTTCGGTTTCCGCTGCGGATTCCTCGGTCTGCTGCACATGGATATTGTGCAGGAGCGACTGGAAAGGGAATACGAAATGGCGCTCGTCACGACCGCGCCCACGGTGGTGTACGAGGTGCTGATGCGGGACGGGACAGTCGCGCGCATCGAGAATCCGGCGAAAATGCCGGATCCCTCGAATATCGAGGAGATTCGCGAGCCGATCATCGAAACGGTCATTTTCGTGCCGCAGGAGTACGTCGGAGCGATCATGACCCTGTGCACGCAAAAGCGCGGGGTGCAGAAAAACATGCAATATCACGCACGCCAGGTGATGCTGACCTACGAGATGCCGCTCAACGAGGTCGTGATGGATTTTTTCGACAAGCTCAAATCCGCAAGCCGGGGCTACGCGTCGCTCGACTACGAATTCAAGGAGTACCGCGCCGCGGACATGGTGAAGCTCGACATCCTCATCAACGGGGACCGGGTCGATGCCTTGTCGCTCATGGTGCATCGCGAAAACTCGACCTACCGCGGCCGCGATCTGGTTTCGCGGATGCGGGAATTGATCCCGCGGCAGATGTTCGACGTGGCGGTGCAGGCCGCGATCGGCTCGCACATCATCGCGCGCGAGACCGTCAAGGCGCTGCGCAAGAACGTTCTGGCCAAATGCTACGGGGGCGACGTGTCTCGCAAGAGAAAGCTGCTGGAGAAGCAAAAAGCGGGTAAAAAGCGTATGAAACAGGTCGGCACGGTGGAAATTCCACAAGAGGCGTTTCTCGCCATACTTCAGGTTGAAAGCAAATGAATTTCGCATTGATACTCTTTGTCCTGCTGGTCTTTACGGGGGCGTTCGCGCTGGCCGACGCCGTCTATTTCTCCAAGCATCGGCGCAAGGAGGACAAGGAACCCTGGTGGATCGAATATCCGAAGAGTTTCTTTCCGGTCATCCTCATCGTGTTCCTGCTGCGCTCGTTCCTGGTGGAGCCGTTCAAGATCCCGTCCGGATCGATGGTGCCGACTCTGGTGGTGGGGGATTTTATTCTGGTCAACAAGTTCGCCTACGGCATCCGTCTTCCGCTGCTGAACAAGAAGGTGATCAGCATCGGGGAGCCCAAGCACGGCGACGTCATGGTGTTCCGCTACCCCGAGGACCCGTCCCTGGACTACATCAAGCGTGTCATCGGAGTTCCCGGGGACAAGATCGCCTACGAGAACAAGAGGCTTTTCGTGAACGGCATCGAGCAGCCGCGCAAGCAGGTATCCGACTATCTGAACCGCGAGCGAATTCACTACTCCGCACAGTTCCTCGAAACGGTGGGCGGGGTGGAGCATGCGATCCTCCTCGAGGGCGACGCTCCGGCAGCCATTCCCTTTACGCGGCCATTCCCGTTCCGGGAAAATTGCAACTACAATACCGTGGGCGTGACATGCACGGTGCCTCCAGGGCACTATTTCATGATGGGCGACAACCGTGACAACTCGGCGGACAGCCGGGTGTGGGGTTTCGTGCCGGATGAGAACATTGTCGGAAAGGCATTTTTCATCTGGTTCAATTTCGGCGAGCTGCGGCGCTTCGGCCGATTTCAGTAATTGGGGGATCCATGAAAAATCAGCGAGGCGTTACTCTGATCGGAATGTTGGTGGCAGCGATGGCCGTCGTCATCGTCGCGATTGGAGTCCTGAAGATCGCTCCCGCCTACATCGAGTATTTCAAAGTCAAGAAGGCGATCGTCAGCATCGCGCAGAGCAATAGCAAAGCCACCGTTCAGGAGGTGCGCATTGCGTACGAGCGGCGCTCGGCGATTGACGATCTCGACGTGATCGGGCCGAAGGACCTCGACATCACCAAGGAAGGCGGCGATATCGTGATCTCGTTTGCCTACCCCAAGCGCATTTCCCTGTTTGGCAACATCAGCGTCGTGATCGACTTTGCGGCGAGCAGCAACAACTAACGTCCCGATCGCACCGGAAACAGCAGCCGTCTCGGTTCCGACGGGATCAGTGGACTCGGAGCGGCTTGAGCAGCGAGTCGGATACAGCTTTTCCAGGCCCGAGTTGCTTGCGCAAGCCCTGACGCACCGTAGTCACAGCGCGTTCCATAACGAGCGGCTGGAGTTCCTGGGCGACGGCATTCTCAACTGCGTGGTCGCGGCGGAGCTGTTCGAGCGCTTCCCCGAGCTGCCCGAAGGCGACTTGTCGCGTTTGCGTGCGCATCTGGTGCGTCAGGAGGCCTTGCACCAGATTGCGCAAACGTTCAACCTGGGCGACTACCTGCGGCTGGGAGAGGGGGAGCTGAAGAGCGGCGGATTCGCACGGCCTTCCATTCTGGCCGACGCATTCGAGGCCCTGATCGGCGCCATCTTCGTCGACGGCGGCTACGCCGCTGCCCAAGGGACCGTTCGGCGCGTGTATACTCCGCTGCTCTCCGGTCTGGATCCGGAAGCGCTTGGGAAGGATCCGAAGACACTTCTGCAGGAACTGCTCCAGTCGAGAAAGATCGCCCTTCCGCAGTATTCGGTGGTCGCAACCCACGGCGCTGCGCACAGCCAGAATTTCGAAGTCGAATGTCTGATCCCGCAGCTTTCGGTGCGGACCACGGGCAGCGGAAGCAGCCGGCGTGCCGCCGAGCAGGAAGCCGCCTTGCGCGCCTTCGAGCGTATTCGCCGTTGAGCGGCCGTACCGCGATGACCTCCGAGCCGTTTCGCTGCGGCGCGATCGCCTTGATCGGGCGGCCCAACGTCGGCAAGTCCACGCTGATGAACGCCTTGCTCGGGCAAAAACTCAGCATCACCTCCCGCAAGCCGCAGACCACGCGGAACAGCCTTCGGGGGGTTCTCACCACCGGGACGGCGCAGTTCGTATTTGTGGACACGCCCGGGTTCCAGACCCGGTACCGCGGCACGCTCAACCGCATGATGAATCGCGCGGTCCGGGGAGCGCTCGAGGCGGTCGATGTGGTGGCTCTGGTGGTCGAGGCGGAGCGCTTCGGCGCGGAAGATCGCAAGCTGCTGAAACTGGCGCCGGCGAAGGTGCCGCTGTTTCTGGTCGTGAACAAGATCGACACCGCCAAGCCGGCGGGTTTGATGTCGTTTCTGAAAAAGACCGCGACCGAGGCCGAATTCGCCGAAATTGTTCCGGTCAGCGCCGGTCGGGGCAGGGGCCTCGAGGAATTGCTGGGGGCGCTGGCGCGCTATCTGCCGGAGCAGCCTGCGATCTACGCCGAGGACGACCTGACCGACCGGGACGAACGGTTTCTCGCAGCCGAACTGATCCGGGAAAAGCTGTTCCGTCTTCTGGGCGAGGAACTTCCCTACAGCGCCGGCGTGGAAATCGAGAAATTCGAAGAGGAGCCCCGCATGCGCCGCATTCACGCCTCCATCGTGGTGGAAAAAGACGGGCACAAGGGGATCGTCATCGGATCGGGCGGTGGCAAACTCAAGGAGATCGCCACGGCCGCGCGCCTGGACATGGAGAAGCTCTTTGGCGGCAAGGTCTATCTCGAGGTATGGGTCAAGGTGCGCGGCGGATGGACTCAGGACGAAGCGGCGCTGAGACGAATGGGCTATGGTTGAACGCACGCGCCAGGAAAGCCGGGAAGCCTTCGTGCTGCACGGCTACGCCTACCGGGAAACGAGCCTGCTGCTCGAGGTATTTACCCGTGCGTTCGGGCGGGTATCGATGGTTGCGCGCGGAGCACGCAGCCCGCGCTCGCCTCTGCGCGGCGTGTTGCTCGCTTTTCAGCCGCTCGCCCTGTCCTGGTTCGGAAAGGGCGAAGTGCGAACCCTGGCGCGCGCCGAGTGGGTCGGCGGGCAACCGGTGTTGCGCGGCGAGGCGCTCCTGTGCGGCTTCTATCTCAACGAACTTCTGTTGCGGCTGCTGCCTCGCGAGGATCCGCACGATGCCTTGTTCTCGCGATACAGCGAAACGCTCCCGAGACTTGCATTGGAAAGCGGTTCGGCTCCCGCGCTGCGTTCTTTCGAGAGAGCGCTCCTGAAGGAGCTCGGTTACGCGATGACGCTGGAGCGCGACAGCGCGAACGGCAGCGCGATCGATCCGGCGAAGACCTATACCTACGACCCCGAGCGCGGGCCGGTCGAAGTCAACGGCAGCGGAGCGGAGCCGCTGGTGTCGGGGCGGACGCTGCTCGACATGGCTCGCGACGACTACGCCGATCCCGGGACGCAGCAACAGGCAAAGGTGCTGATGCGAACGCTCATCAATCACCGTCTCGAGTACCAGCCCTTGAAAAGCCGCCAGATCTTCAGAGACCTTCTCGCGCTTTGAGACGGACGTCATCGACATGACTTTCCTGAGCGCCAATCTCAATAAAGTCGCACTGCTGCGCAACACGCGCACCATTGGCATTCCGAGCATCGTGCAGGCGGCGCGCATCGCGCTCGGCGCCGGAGCCCACGGAATCACGGTCCATCCCCGCCCGGACGGGCGCCATGTCCGCGCCCACGACGTACGCGAGATCGCGGCCGTGCTGAAGGAATGGCCTGGAGCGGAATTCAACATCGAAGGCAATCCGTTTCACGGATTGCTCGAATTCGTGCGCGACGCGCGCCCGGAGCAATGCACGCTCGTGCCCGACGAGACGGGTGCTTTCACTTCGGACCGTGGATGGGATCTGCCCGCGGACGGCGCGCGGCTGAAACCCGTGGTGGCGGAGCTGAAGGCGCTGGGCGTGCGCGTGAGCCTGTTCATGGACCCGCTCCCTGAAGCCATGGCCGCCGCGCGCGATCTCGGTGCCGACCGCGTCGAGTTGTATACAGAGCCCTATGCGCGCGCCTTCGGCGCCGGCACACAGGAAGCGGTGCTCGCAGGCTACGCGGAAGCCGCCCGCGCGGCGCAACGCGCGGGACTGGGCGTCAACGCCGGGCACGATCTCAACCTGCACAATCTGCCGGCCTTTCTGCAAACGGTGCCCAATGTCCTGGAGGTCTCCATCGGGCACGCGCTGATCGCCGATGCGCTCGAACTGGGTCTTGCCGAAGCCGTGCGCCGTTATCTCGATGCGATCCGGCGCGGCCACGCGAAGCTAGGGGAGGGCGCGTGAAGATCCTTGGCATCGGCACGGATCTTTGCGATATCGGCCGGATCGAGCGCGCGCTCGAGCGTTTCGGCGAGAGATTCGCGGAAAGAATCCTGGTGGACTCCGAGATGGAGCGCTTCCGGCGCCGCCGCAAGGGGGCGGCCTATCTCGCGAAGCGCTTTGCCGCAAAGGAGGCATTTTCGAAGGCGCTCGGCACCGGCATCCGGTTTCCCGTCAATTGGCACAATGTCTGGGTTGAGAACGAGCGCTCCGGAAAACCCTCGCTGAAGTTCTCCCGACCCCTCGCTCAATTTCTGAAGCGGCGCGGCATAGCCAAAGTGCACGTGTCGCTCACCGACGAAATCGGCATGGCCAGCGCATTCGTGATCGTCGAAGGGACCGGCCGGGCCGGCAGGAAATGACGCTCGGCCCGGTCATGCTCGACCTGGCCGGACTGGAGCTCACGGCCGCGGAAAAGGAATTGCTGCGTCATCCGCTGACGGGCGGCGTGATTCTGTTCGCGCGCAATTTCGAATCGCCGCGCCAGCTCGCGGCGCTGACCCAGGAGATCCGCGCCTTGCGCGAGCCCGGGTTACTCATCGCCGTCGATCACGAAGGCGGTCGGGTGCAGCGTTTCCGGGAAGGCTTTACCCGCATCCCGCCGATGCGCTCGCTGGGCGAGTGCTGGCTGGCAGACCCGGTGCAGGCAAAGGTGTGGGCCGAAGCGGCGGGCTACGTCATCGCGGCGGAGCTGCGCTCGCACGGCGTCGATTTCAGTTTCACACCGGTGCTCGACGTGGATTTCGGCTCGAGCAGCGTGATCGGCGACCGCGCCTTTTCCGACCGGCCCGGAGCGATCACGGAACTGGCGGGAGCGCTGATCGTGGGTTTGGCGGCAGGCGGTGCGGCTTCGGTCGGCAAGCATTTTCCCGGTCACGGGTATGCGAGCGCGGATTCGCACGTGGCAGTTCCGGTGGACGAACGCGAGCTGCGGGAAATCGAAGCCGCGGACCTCGTGCCTTACCGCGACCTGATTGCGCGCGGTTTGGGCGGAGTCATGCCGGCGCACGTGATCTATCCGCGCGTCGACCGCCTTCCGGCGGGATTCTCCCGCGTGTGGCTGAAAGATATCCTGCGCAAGCGTCTCGGCTTCGGCGGAATGATCTTCAGCGACGACTTGTCGATGGAGGGCGCGAGCGTCGCGGGCGGCGTGCAGGAGCGCGCGCAGGCCGCGCTCGATGCTGGCTGCGACATGCTGCTCTTGTGCAACGCGCCGCAGGCGGCGGCCAAACTGCTGGGCGAATTCAAGGCCGGTCCGCTCGATCCTGAACGCGCGGAGCGCATGCGCGGACGAGGACCATCGACGCCTCTCGGTTCCGACGCGCGCTACGCCGCCGCGGTCGCCGCGGTCCGGGAATCCGCGGCCTGAGAGACGGGCGTACACTTCCCTGATGGCCCACGATCATCATCACGACCACGGTCACGACCACGATCATGACCACGGCCACCATCATCACCACGCGCACGATGCGCGAAACGCCGGCCGGGCTTTCGCCATAGGCATCGTCCTGAATCTCGCCTTCGTGCTGGTCGAAGCAGTGTACGGAGTCCTCGCGCACTCCATGGCGTTGCTCGCCGACGCCGGTCACAACTTGGGCGACGTGCTCGCGCTGACGCTCGCGTGGGGCGCCAGCACCCTGGCGAAGCGCGGGCCTTCGGAGCGTTTTACCTACGGCCTGCGCAGCTCGTCGATTCTGGTCGCGCTGCTGAACGCGGCGCTCCTTCTGGTGGTGACCGGCGGCATTGCATGGGAAGCGATCAATCGCCTGGCGACGCCGACGCCTGTCGCCAGTGAAACGGTGATCTGGGTGGCGCTCGTCGGCATAGTGATCAACGGGGCGAGCGCCATGCTGTTCGCGCGCGATCGCGGGCACGACGTCAACATGCGCGGCGCATTCCTGCATCTTGCGGCCGACGCGGCGGTCTCGCTCGGCGTGGTCGTCGCCGGGATCGGCATCCTCTACACCGGCTGGCTGTGGCTCGACCCGCTCACCGGGCTCGTCATCGCCGCGGCCATCGTGCTGAGCACTTGGGGCCTTCTGCGAGATTCGGTCGCGCTCGCGCTCAACGCCGTCCCCGAGCACATCGACCCGCGCGTCGTGCGCACCTACCTGTCGAGACTCGCGGGCGTGACCGAAGTGCACGACCTGCACATCTGGGCGATGAGCACCACCGAAACCGCGCTCACCGTGCACCTCGTCATCCCCGGCGGACATCCGGGCGACGCGTTCACGGCGGATGCATGCAAGGAACTG
>DATHHS010000124.1:0-11545 GCA_035317085.1 Burkholderiales bacterium | reverse complement strand
AATGCCGGGTCTCGGTGACTCCACCTTCCGGGGCCGCGCCACAGATCAGCGTGAACGAAAGCCTGCTCGCGGCACTCTCCGAAACCTCGCGAAAGGTACGCGCGGCGATCCCCGACGCCCGGCCGCTGAGCGTGGGCGAAGTGCTGCACTGGCCGGGCGTACTCGGAGACGACCGCTCGGCCCCGCTACGCGAGAGTTGCCTCGCGCTCATGCAGGAACTCCTCGAGGAATTTGCCGCGACGCGCTCGCGCGAGGGTGAAAAGCTCGGCAAAATACTCGTCGAGCACGCGCTACGGATGAAAACACTGCTCATCGCGATCGAACCGAAGCTGCCTGCGGCGATTGTGGCCTACGAGGAAAAGCTGTCCGTGCGCCTTCGTGAAGCGCTGGGTGGCGCAGACCCGGAGCGCATCCGGCAGGAAATCGCACTCTTCGGCGTCAAGGCGGACGTGGCCGAGGAGTTGAATCGCCTGGGGGCGCACCTGGAGGAGGTGCACCGGGTCGTGAAAGCAGGAGGGCCGGTCGGCAAGCGCCTGGATTTTCTCATGCAGGAACTGAACCGCGAGGCGAACACCCTCGGCTCGAAGGCCGTTTCGAAGGAACTATCCGACGCGAGCCTCGAGCTCAAGCTGCTGATCGAGCAGATGCGCGAGCAGATTCAGAATATAGAATGAACGGGCCGTTGCGGTACTGTGCTGCAACGGCCCCAACTTAGGGGAGCACGGGGGAGATATCCCTTATATCGCGAGTGCCATGAACGGCAATCTTTTCATCATTTCGGCGCCCTCGGGTGCGGGCAAATCGTCCCTGGTCAAGGCGGCCCTCGCCGAAGACAAGCGGCTGGCGCTCTCGGTTTCGTTCACCACGCGGCGGCCGCGCGAAGGCGAGATCGAAGGGCGCGAATATCATTTCGTCGACCGCAAGGCTTTCGAGGCCATGCTCGAGCGCGGCGAGTTCCTGGAATCGGCCGAGGTGCACGGAAACCACTATGGCACCTCGCAGAAGTGGATCGCCCAAGCGCGGGCAAAGGACCTGGATATCCTGCTTGAGATCGACTGGCAGGGTGCGCAGCAGGTGCGCAGGGCCTTTCCCGACGCGGCGAGCATTTTCATCCTTCCGCCGCCCCCGGTGCTCAAGGAGCTCGAACGCCGCCTGCGGGGGCGGGGCCAGGACTCCGAAGAGGCCATCCAGCGCCGATTGCGGGATGCAGCCGAAGAAATGAGCCACGTAGCCGAGTTTGACTATGTTATTATAAACAAAGAGTTCGAAGAAGCCCGGCGGGATCTTACCGCCGTGGTGCGCACCGCCCGGCTCCTGCTTTCCAGCCAGAGCGCACGGCATCCGGAAATCTTCAAATCACTTGGCTAGACTTAGAGAGGCTCCATGGCTCGCATCACCGTCGAAGATTGTTTGAAAAGAATCCCCAACCGCTTCCAGTTGACGCTCGCGGCCACCTACCGCGCCCGCCAGCTCGCTCAGGGCGGCACGCCGCACGTCGAGACGACTCGCGACAAGCCGACAGTCATCGCATTGCGCGAAATCGCGGCAGGCAAGATCGGCGTGGAATATCTGAACCGCGCCCATACGGGCTAGGTTCGGACCCGCGCAACCCAAGGTCACGAGCGCAGCGGCCGGGAACAGACGCAGCGAGCAAGGAATTTATCGGCGCGCGCCGGACAATCCCCCTGGCCGGTTGTGGGGGAGGAGCGCCGCTCTCGGCCAGCCGCCCCTTAAGGGGGTAAAGTAAGCCATGGCAGCGGTCGCGATTACGGATCTCAGGCAGCATCTCGGCTACCTCAAGCCGAGCGACATCGGCCGTATCGAAGAAGCCTACCAGTTCAGCGACGCCGCTCACCAAGGGCAATTCAGGAAGAGCGGCCACCCCTACATCTCGCATCCGGTCGCCGTCGCTGAAATAGTCGCCGACTGGCAGCTCGACGCGCAAGCGGTGATGGCGGCGCTGCTGCACGACGTCATGGAAGACACCGAGGTCTCCAAGCAGCAAATCATCGAGCGCTTCGGAAAGCCTGTCGCGGAGCTGGTGGACGGCCTTTCCAAGCTCGACCGCATCGAGTTCCAGTCGCAGGCGGACGCCCAGGCGGAGAACTTCCGCAAGATGCTGCTCGCGATGGCGCGCGACGTGCGCGTCATCCTCATCAAGCTCGCCGACCGGTTGCACAACATGAGGACGCTCGAGGCGGTCGGCGCCGAAAAGCGCCGGCGCGTCGCACGCGAAACACTGGAGATCTACGCGCCGATCGCCAACCGGCTCGGCCTGGACAGCCTTTATACCGAGTTGCAGGAGCTCGCGTTCTCGAACCTCTATCCTGGACGCTACAAAGTGCTCGCCAAGGCGGTAAAGGCGGCACGCGGCAATCGCCGCGAAGTCATCAACAAGATCCTCAAGGCACTGAAGGAACGCCTGCAATCGGCACAGATCGAAGCCCAGATCACCGGCCGCGAGAAGAATATCTATTCGATCTATTCCAAGATGCACGAAAAGCACCTGTCGTTCTCACAGGTGCTCGACATCTACGGCTTTCGCGTCATCGTCAAGGACGTGCCGGCCTGCTATCTAGCCCTCGGCGCGCTGCACAGCCTGTACAAGCCGGTGCCGGGAAAATTCAAGGACTACATCGCGATTCCGAAGGTCAACGGCTATCAGTCTCTGCACACCACGCTGATCGGACCCTACGGGATGCCGGTCGAAATCCAAATCCGCACTCAGGCCATGAACCACATCGCCGATACCGGTGTCGCCTCGCATTGGCTGTACAAGAGCTCGGATGCGGAGATCAACGAAGTGCAGCAGCGCACCCACAAGTGGCTTCAGTCGCTGCTCGACATCCAGCACGCCTCCGGCGACCCCGCCGAGTTCCTCGAGCACATCAAGGTGGACCTCTTTCCGGACGAGGTCTACGTGTTCACTCCCAAAGGCAAGATCCTGGCGATGCCTCGCGGCGCAACGGCAGTGGATTTCGCCTACGCGGTGCACACCGACATCGGCAACCGCTGCGTCGCGGCGAAAATCAACTACGAGCTCGCGCCTCTGAGAACCGAGCTCAACAACGGCGACCGGGTGGAGATCATCACCGCCGCCCACGCGCATCCCAACCCGGCCTGGCTGTCTTACGTGAAGACCGGCAAGGCGCGCTCGCAGATCCGGCACTTTCTGAAGACCATGCAGTACGAGGAAGCCGCGGCGCTCGGCGAGCGCATGCTCAATCAGGCCGTGCGTGCGCTCGGTGCGCCTTCCTCTGAGGCGACATCGGAACGCTGGGAAAGACTGGTCCGCGACCTGGGGGCGAAATCACGCCAGGAAGTCGTGGCTGACATCGGCCTGGGCAAGCGGCTCGCGGCAATTGTCGCGAGGAAACTGCTCGCACTCACGGAGCATCAGGCGGAAGGCAGGGCACCCGCAGGCTCGATCGTCATCCACGGCTCCGAAGGGCTGGCCGTGCAGTTTGCCAAGTGCTGCAACCCCATCCCCGGGGATCCTATCATCGGTTTCATCAAGAAAGGCCAGGGTCTGGTCGTGCACACCCACGATTGCCCGACCGCGGCCAAATCGCGCGGCGATCCGGAAAAATGGCTCGATGTGGAATGGGCGCCGGAAACCGACAAGATGTTCGACGTCGGGATCCGCGTGACGGTCGCCAATCAGCGTGGCGTTCTTGCCAAAGTCGCCACCGAGATCGCCGCTGCCGGATCCAACATCGACAACGTCAGCATGGACGAGGAGCGCGGCCTCTACACCACCATGCACTTCACCGTGCAGGTCGCCAACCGCCTGCACCTCGCCAGGGTCATGCGGGCCCTCAGGCGCATCCAGGACGTCGTAAGGATCGCGCGGGTGAAAGACTAGAGCCTGCTCAGGTAGCTCCGCGGTTACCGCTTAAGGAGCCTTCGATCAAGCCCGGTTTCGTCCTTCCCGCGCAAGCGGGAATCCAGGAAGCTCAACCAGTTGCTGGATCCCCGCTTTCGCGGGGATGACTTTGATCAGAGTAGCCGACTGCGCCCCGCTTACGGCCTCACCGCTTCTGCACTTATCGCTTAGTACCTCACCGCTTGCCGAAGACGATTTCGAACAAGCTTTCCACCCAGCCGAGCGCGTTCCTCAGCGGGGTTTGCGCCAGTCCAAAGCCGATCGCCGCGCCGATGGCGTTCGCGAGCATGTCGAAGACGTCGAACGTGCGGTAGTCCGTCAATCCCTGGAGGAACTCGATCGCAACGCCCATCGCAGCGAATCCCACCGCAGCCAGAAGCTGCCGACCCCGGCCCTCGAAGAGCATGCCGAACCAGAACGACAGACTCCCGTAGGCGACAAAATGCGCAAGCTTGTCCCGATTTTCCCCGAGATCGACGTCCAGGGGGATCAGTGACAAGACCACGACCGTCACGACCATCCCCCAGCCCAGGAGAAGCCAGATCCTCCGGTGACGCCGGGAAAGTTGCTTCAATTGCATGGAATCCAATGGAGCGGATCGTCCCAGAATGTTTCTCCGACCGCGACCGGCGCTCCAGACACGACGAGCGGCACCGGGCCCTGCTTCGTGAGCTTGACGGACACCTGGTGTGTGCCTTGATTCACCGATTGCGTCTCCGCCTCGGTCCAATCCTTCGACCCGACGCCCACCGTCGATTCGTGGCACAGCTTTACGCCCGGCTTCGCCATGGCGGCGAGCGATTCGTTGGTGGCTCGAAACCTCGCGATCATCATCGGCGTCGCACTTCCCGTCACCGCGTCGTCCTTCCACGGGCCGGCGTAGCTGTCGCCGCTCGCCCACACATACAGGCCGTAGCCGTTGCGCTTGTCGCCGGCGAACCCGCCTTCGTAGCGATCGCCCGCGAACGCCGAACCCGCACCCCAGGTGTAGGTACCGTTGCCGTGCTTGGCGTCATCGAGGAATTCGCCCTCATAGCGGTCGCCCCACGGCCAGGCCTTCACGCCGCGGCCATGCTTCCTGCCTTCGTGGAATTCGCCTGAATAGGCGGCGCTTCCCCGGGCTGTGCCTTGCCCTTCCGCCTTGCCGTCGGCGCAGCCTCCCGAGTAGGAACTCTGCAGCTCAGGATCCAGCACAGCGCACTTCGCCTGCTGCTGCGCGAAAACAGGCGATGCGCCGAACGCGAGGAAGAGCGCGAGCCCGCAGCGAAGATTTTCAGGCTTCATACGGCTCACTTCGTTTCCCACATCAGGCTGACGCCGGCCGGGCTCACTCCCACTCTCGGGCCCTTGTCGTCGCGGCGTTCCTTCCAGAAGAAATCGCCGATCGCAAAGCCGAGCAGCGAGCTCGCAACAGTATCGGACAACCAGTGATCGCGCGAGGCGATTCTTCCGGCGTTGGTGAGCGCGGCCAATCCGTACAGCCACGGCGCGTCGTACTCTCTCGCGAAGGGCGTCACCGCGGCCCATGTCACAGTCACGTGATTCGAGGCGAAAGAAGAGTTCGGGCGCTTGAACGGCTCGAAGTCTGTTGTTCCCAATCCGTCCACCGGGCGCGCGCGGCCTACGGCGTACTTGATTCCCGCGTTCGCGAGCAGGCCTGTTGCGCTGGCCTGAATGGCGGCGATTCCGGCATTTGCAAAGCGGCGGTCCTGCTCGGAAAGCGCAGCCATTCCCGCCGCGCCTACCGCGGCGACCGGCAGCCACTTGCCGAGCCCATCCAGGGCGCTGATCGCGGTCGAACCGAAGTGGCGATCCACGGCCCGGGACACGCTCCGGTCGAACACCGCCGAACCGAGCACCGCGGCGCCTCCGAGCAAGGCGTAGCCCCAGCCGTCGCTCAATGCGCTCGCCCCGTGGCCCCAGTCCCGCAGGGTCATCCCTCCGAGGTTTTCGAACGGACGGTCCCACATGGGGCTGCCGAGGTAGGGCAGGTTGTAGTCGTCCTCTCCGTCTCCCAGGCGCACCAGACCGTCGCGATCATGCATGTCGAGCATGAGCGGCTTCTCGATCATCTGGTAGAGATCGACCGGCGAGTTGACCATCTGCCCCGGATCGCGCGTCCACGGCGCCAGCGAGAAACCGGTCGTCACGCGAGTGTCGGCCGGCAGCATGGCTTCGAACGGGATCGAGACGAAAACGCCCTTGTCGCGGTAATTCGTTCCAGGAGTGACTCCCGTATCCACTGCATTCGTGACCGTATACCACGCGCCCAGTTCCATTCCGATGCGAAATCGCCGCTTGACCTCGATGCGCCCCCCGTAGTCGCGGGCAAGAAACCGGCCCGTACGCACGGTCACCGTCGACTGATAGGGAAGCCTGTAATGTATCGCCGCAAGCGCGGTCACGGTCTGGTAGTCGCGGAAATCGAAGCGGCCGTCGAAATCACGCTGCTTGACCGCGTCCACGCTCAGGTCGAAAGCCCAGGGCGCGCCGCGCTCCACGTACAGCCACTGCCCGCCCACGCCGCCGTACATCTGTTCCAGGTACCCCCCGGTCAGCCTCGCGTAGGTGCGTTCGGAGGGTTGATACACGCGGTTCAACAGCAGGTGATCGAGTTTCAGCCGCGAACCCCCGGCATACTGGCCGAAATCCGAGCGCACATGCGGAAGCGTGCTGGTGTTTACACCGACTGCGTCGCTGATGTTCTCGTAGAGGACGTAGTTCACCCCGGAATTGAGAAAGAGGCGTTCGGCCAGCTCGCGGTCGTACGTGCCAAGTATGGAAATGTTGTACTGAAACACCTGGGGGCCGTTGATGTAGCTGCTGAGAGTGGGCTTGACCCGAAACACGTTCAAGCCCGCGTCCTGGCTCTTGAAGCTGATGAAATTGCCCTCGTCCCCATAGAGAACCTTGGCTTCGGTCGGCTCCTCGAGCGCGGCCATCAGGTCGGCTTTCTCCTTCTCCGCATACGAAGAAGGGTCGGCATAGCGGATCGCGACGGATTCCGCGAGCTCGCTTCGCGTCAACAAACCGTTGAAGTATCGATTGAGCTTCCGCAGATCGGAAAACTCGTAGGTCGCAACCGGCAGGCCGCCGGTCGTATATGTGATGCGGATCTCGGTGGTCTCGAGCGGTGCAAGCAGCAGCGCCGTCCGCGCCGCGCGCCCGACCGCGCGGCTCATCTGCGAGATGCGGCTGTTGGTGAGCGTGAGCGACAGGCGCGCGCCAGGCTCCAGGCGGATGCGCACGTCCTTGAAATCCTGCCGGAAGAGCGCCTCGTACAGGCGTTTCCTGTAGTCCGGGTCCTCCTCCCACTGCGCGAGCGTGGGCCGCGGGATCACTTTGGCGTAAGGCTCGGGCTCCGCGAATTTGGGTATCCAGTCCTTTTGCTCGAGCGGTATCGAAAGGTAGGCGCTGGCTCCCGCCACCCCGCGCTGATTCGAGAAGGAGGCGGTCATCCATCCCAGACGGTATTCGATGGCGTTTGAAAAGCCGCGCGTGCGCCCGCCTACGTGCGCCTCATCAGCGAAGGGAAAGTCCTTGTACGTGGTCGCGTCGTATTCGCTCACGAGCGACCAGCTTCCCAACCAGGACGGCGAATAACGAATACCCCCGAACGCCCCGTCGATCATCTGGCGTCCGTACCCGAGCGTGAGCTGCGCATCACCCACCGTCTTGGTGGCGGCGACGAATTGCTTCGCGAAAAGGCTCGTACCAAAGGGATCCTGCACCCCTACCGCCACCGAAGGCTGCCAGCCCTCTTCCGCCAGGAGGCGCAGCTTGAATCCCGCGTTCTTGTCCTTATAGGCGCCGTAGGACGGGCCGAATCCTCTCACTTCCGTGGGAAACGGAAGGACCCCGTTGATCCGCGTTACCGCGAGATTGGTCTCCAGCCATGGAAGCAGGGTGGCGTTCGCCGAGAGATCGAAGAACGGCCGGGCGTAGGCCATTCCGAATCGCAAGGTCCCGTCCGGATTGAATCGGGCGTCGGGCATGTTGATCAGCCCGGTGGGTCCGGCTTTGGCCAGGGAAGATACGCAGCATGCGATCGTTCCAATCCAACACGCTAGAAATCGGCGCATAGCTACTTGTCGAGGTCGGGACCGACGCATCGTTCATATCGAATCGCACAGCGCGCGCAGGCGCCGGATTCGCTTTCTCCGCGAGGCGAAACACGGTTTTTAACAGCGGGGTCGCTGCCGCGCAAAGGCCGTCGCGGAAATGCGGTCCCGCTCCTTGCGGCTCCCCTCGCGCCGGGGACGCCGACACTCACCCGACCGCGACTCGCTGCGGTTTCAAACCTTATTGGAGCAACGCCCGACAGAGATCCGAAGGCGCTGACACGAGATCGGCCAGCCGAGGCAGGTTCCCGACCCCGCAAAAATACAAAACCCTGCCAGGGCAATCCCTGGCAGGGTTTTGAAAGTCTCGGTCTGGAACCGCTTAGTGACTCGTGGTCGGGCTGTTATTTGCGCCCGCCGCAACCACTCCAGCGACCCCCGCAACAGCCGCGGTTATCGTGCCCCCTGTAGCTCCCGCCATGCCGCCAGCGCCACCGGCGCCCGAGGACGCACCGCCTGCCTGCGCCATCGCGTTCCCCGCGAGCATCGCAAAGAAAATCATCGCTATTAGCTTTTTCATGTAACCCTCCGAAAAAAAACCACAAAGTGAATTGATGGCGCCAGCACATTAGCACATCCCGTCAAGCCCTTGCAACACCGGATTAGCCAAGATCCTGTCAGGGTAAACATTTCACTTTTTATACTATTTCGCCCCGCCCAAAGCCATGGCAAGCCCTGAAAAAATCGAGAAGGTATCTACTGCGAATCTTACCGGTTTGTCTTTACGCCTTAATGACTTGCAAGCTACGACTCCGTCTCGACCTGGAGCGGTCATCAGCCGATTCCTTACGAAGTCATTGCTGAAGGCCCGTCCCGCGGACTTTCGGGATGGGTATGATGTCGGTCCCCGGTGGACGGCAAACCCCCACAAAGTGATTTCAGGATGCTGGACAAGAAAACCCTGACCCCGATCGCTGCGGCAGCGATGTTCATCGCCATAGTCGGAGTCACGAACTTCCTCCACGGCACCCAGCGACTCCTGCCCGGTTCGACCAAGGCGACGCCGGTCGAAATGTGGCAAACCCTCGCCGGTTTCCTCGTGCTGCTGCTCAGCGGGCTCGCGTCCGCTTTCGCCTGCCATCTCATCGTGCGCTACGAGGCGCTGCACGCGCACTGGAGCCACGATCACGTCGAAGCGGGTCCGCAGAAATTCCATGCGCAACCCACTCCGCGCATCGGCGGCTTCGGATTAGCGGTCGGTCTTTTCATGTCGGGGGCGGTGCTACTTGCGAAGGAACAATTTATCTCTGACGATCAATTCGGCTATCTGCTGCTGGCGAGTCTGCCCGCGTTTCTGGGAGGAATCACCGAGGACGTCACCAAGAACGTCGGGGTCCTCGCCCGGCTCGCGCTCACCATGCTGGCAGCCGCATTCGGCGTGTGGCTTCTCGGTGCCGTGATTCCGCGACTCGACGTCCCGGGACTCGACACCCTGTTGAAGTGGATGCCGTTTGCCATCGCTTTTACCATCTTCGCGGTCGGCGGCGTCGTCAATGCGATCAACATCATCGACGGATACAACGGATTGGCAGGCGGCCACGCGGTGATCGTGCTCGCCGCGATGGCCTACGTCTCGGTTCGGGTTGGCGACGGTTTCCTGCTGACGTCCGCCCTGGCCATGATCGGCGCCTTGCTGGGATTCCTGTTCTGGAACTACCCGAAGGGAAAGATCTTCCTCGGCGACGGCGGCGCCTACCTGCTCGGTTTCTGGCTGGCGGAGCTCTCGGTGCTGATCGTCGCTCGCCACCCGGAAGTCTCGCCGTGGTTTCCGATGCTGCTGCTCGTCTACCCGATATTCGAGACTCTTTTCTCCATGTATCGGAGGAAGGTCGTTCTGGGACTCTCTCCGGGACAGCCGGATCGCATGCACCTGCACCAGATGATCTATATGCGGCTGACGCGAGACCGGATGAACGTCTCCGACCCGGCGTCGCTGACTCGACTGAATAGCAGGGTCGCGCCTTTCAGCTGGCTCTTGACCCTGTGTTGCGCCCTGCCCGCCGTGTTGTTCTGGGGTGAGACGCAGTGGCTCGTCGCCGCGTCCGGAATCTTCTGCCTTGGCTACCTCTTGCTCTATCGCCAGATGCTAAAAGGACGAGCTTCTCGTTAGCGATTCTATTCTTGCGGGCGACTCGCCCAAATCCGTGGCCCGCATGTATCCGGGAACATCCAGCCCGAAGTTCTTGAGAATGTAGGGCGCTATTTCAAGGGTTGAGATCTTCTGTGCGTCCCTTCCGTTTTCACCCTCTTCGTAGATCAAGAGTGTTCCTTCCGGGATGTGGTACGCCGAGGACGTGGATTTGTCCTCGATAGAGATGTTTTCCAGGCCACAATCCTTCGGAAGAACGGAAACGCCGCCGATGGCGATATTCAGTTCCTTCAAATTTGGATGCCCGAAGTCCAGGGAAAAGAATTGCCCATCTCTCCTGTACACGAGTTTCTCGCCATTGATTTCTACCGATTGAACCGCGCGCTCGGCGAGCTCCAGTGCGTCATTCTCTACGATGAAATTGAATTGTGCGAACATGGCCGGCCGTCTCGCCCACGCTCGAAGACCTATTCTGTTAAAAAACCTCTCAGGCGAAGTAATCCAGAGTTGCGTCTCCAAGGGCTCGTTTTCAATCGCGCTTTGCCCCATCGAGGAGGTGATGAGCAAGCGATAGTTGTTCTTGTCCGCGAACGCAATCAGGTCTCCGATCATCTCGTCAGCCTTGTCCATCGAATAGAGAATCTCTCCCTTGTAGGTGTCTATCCAGTCTTGATCATATCCGAGGCGCTTGTAGTCACCGGGAAAGGCGGCCGCCCAATACCGATGCATCGAGGACGCCACGTGGTTGGTAAAGAACGTCGCAAACTGCGGCTTGTGAATCTCCATCTGCTTCAAAAATGCATCGAAGGCGATTACAGTCTGAAATGTCCGCCGACGCACCGATTTCCATTTGTGGATCCTTTCCGAAACAAGCTGGCTGATTACGCTACCCACAGTCTTCAATCGAATGCCGACCTTCGGCAGGCTGCCGAGGACCGCGAGCGCTTCTTTCATCGGAACGGAACGCGAGACATTTCGCCCCGATTCGCGCGACATTTTCAGGGTCAAGTCCTGAAGTGGCTCCAGATAGTCGGGGCTGCATTCCGGGCTTGAAGAGAAAACATCGGGAACATAGAAGCAATACGCTTCTTTTTTCGGTAGAGGGTAGCTGTGAAGCGATCCAAACACCCCGGTCCTTATGCCATGAGCAGACAGAATCTTCCAGACTGGCGGGTACTGGCGGTCGATCTCCTCCAAGGGCTGCCCAAAGTCATGCAGCATATGCATTTCATTCGTAGTCCCACGGTGCAGCGTAGGCCAGGTCTTCCAGGGGGAAAGATGGCCAGAGTCTTCGGTGTAGGTTTTATGTCGTTTGAACTTGCCATAGAACCTGGCAAGGTTTGACCCGGGAGATTCCGTGACAAAATATTCCAGTATTCTGAAAGGAACCTCATTCAGCTCAAAGAGAACTATGCTTTTCACGGCGCTCCGGAGATGAGCAAAGTCAGT
>DATHHS010000123.1:0-5467 GCA_035317085.1 Burkholderiales bacterium | reverse complement strand
GGAAGGCTTTTCACACCAGCCTCGTCGAAGGAAACGAGCTGGGCGCCGGGTGAAGGCGGACGCACGACGCGCCCGAACACCATCCCGGGCAGGCGCACGTCCTGGACGTAAGCAGCACCGCCCGTCATCTTCTTCGGGATGTCGCGGCGAGTCACGCTCTTGCCGACCCACTTGTGCTGCGACGCGGGTTTCGGCTTGACGTTCGCCTGTGCTTCGCGCTTGAAATCTGCGTCGCTGACCAGGGCCCAGTAGGCCATCGACTTGCCGCCGGGCGCGGTGCAGACACCGTCGTTCACGCTGAGCTCGGACGCCGCTACGCCGAGTTTCGCCGCGGCGGCGCCGAGCAGGATGCCGCGCGCTTCGGCGCAGGCGAAGCGCAGCGCGGTGCCGCTGTTCTCGACCGACTGACTGCCGGCGGTCTGGCCCTCGTTCGGCGTCAGCTCGGTATCGCCGTGCACCATGGCAATCCGTTTCAGGTCGACGTCGAGCTCGTCGGCGGCGATCTGAGAGAGCGCCGTGCCTATGCCCTGCCCCAACTCGATCTTGCCGGTGAAAATCGTGACCGTGCCGTCCGCGTCGATGCGCAGCCAGGCGTTGAGCATGCGATTGGTGTTGAGGCTGCCGGGCAGCGCGGCAGGCTTGGCCTGGCCGAGCGCGAGCTCCGGCACGAGCGAAAACGAAATGACCAGCGCGCCACCGGTCTTGAGGAAATCACGGCGCGAGAGATCGGTTTTCATGCGATCTCCTTTGCCGCACGCTGCACGGCGCGAACGATGCGGTTGTGCGAGGCGCAGCGGCACAGGTGGTTGTTGAGCGCCTGCTTGATCTCGCCTTCGCTCGGGCGCGGATTGCTGTCGAGCAGCGACTTGGCGGCCATGATCATGCCGTTGCTGCAGTAGCCGCACTGACAGGCCTGCTCTTCGATAAAAGCGCGTTGCAGCGGATGTGGTTTCTCGATCGTGCCCAGTCCCTCGAGTGTGGTGATGCTGGCCTTTGCAGCGACAGACACCGGCACCGAGCAGGAGCGCGCGGGCTTGCCGTCGAGCAGGACAGTGCAGGCGCCGCATTGGGCAAGCCCGCAGCCGAATTTCGGGCCGTTCAGCTCCAGATCGTTGCGCAGGACGTACAGGAGCGGCGTGTCGGGCGCGACCGAAGGCAGGCTTCGCATCGTTCCGTTCACCCGCAATGTGAAGTCAGCCATGATCTCCTCCGGTCAGGTCTTCTTGCTTGGGCGGGAAACGAAAGCGTACACCTACGCGGCGGCGGCGGCCAGCGCAATGCGCCCTATGCAGAGCTCTGATAGTCTCGTTTGGTGGAGGGCTGAATATGAAACGAATCTTGACTGCTGGACTGATGTTCTTCGCGGCCCTTGCACACGCTCAGGGCTATCCCTCCAAGCCGGTGAAGCTTATCGTGTCCTCCGCCGCCGGGGGATCGCCCGACCTGCAGGCGAGGATCTTCACGCAGCGCATGACGAAACTCTACGGCTACATCTGGGTGATCGAGAACCTGCCGGGCGCCGGGGGCAACATCGCGCCGGAGCGCGCGGCGAAGTCTCCCGCCGACGGCTACACCCTGCTCATGGCCTCGGCCGGGCCGCTCTACTTCAATCCGACCCTGTATACGAAGCTCAGCTACGACATCCAGCGCGACTTCGAGCCGATCACGCAGGTGTCGAACGTGCCCAATATCCTTGCGGTGCATCCGAGCGTGCCGTTCAATTCCGTGAAGGAGCTGATAGCCTACGCCCGCGCGAATCCGGGCAAATTGCGCTTCGGCTCGCCGGGCAGCGGCAGCTCACAGCATCTCTCGGGCGAGCTCTTCAAGAAGATGGCCGGGGTCGACATGCAGCACGTTCCCTACAAATCGGTCTCGCAGATGACGACGGAACTCGTGAGCGGACAGTTCGAAATATCGTTCAACAACGCGCCGCTCGTCCTGCCTTTCATGAAGGCCGGCAGGCTGCGCGCGCTCGCGGTTACGACCAGGACGCGGCTCGCGCTCGCGCCCGAGGTTCCCACTCTGGACGAATCGGGACTCCCGGGATTCGAAGTCGGCGGCGGATCCGGCCTCCTCGCGCCGAAAGGCACGCCGAGCGCGATCCTGAAGAAGCTCGAGACCGACGTGTGCGGCGTCCTCACCTCTCCGGAGGTGCGCGAGCAGTACGCCGCGAACGGCCTGATCGCCGTAGGCTCGAGCTCCGCCGAATTCGCGGCCTACATGAAGGAGGAGATCGCGCGCTGGGCTCCGCTCATCCGCGCCACCGGAGCGAGCGTCGACTGACGGAAGCGCGCTTTACTTCGGATAAAGAACCAGTTGTGTGCAGCGGAACAGCGCGAGCTTGCGGTCGCCGTGGGTCACGGTCGCATCCCAGACCTGCGTGGTGCGACCCAGGTGCACGGCGCGCGCTTCGCCGTAGAGCATGCCTTCGGCAGCCGTATTGAGGAAGTTCGCCTTGAGCTCCACGGTGGTGAAATTCTGGGCGTTCCCGGGCAGGTGCGCGATGCAGCCGTACCCGGCGAGCGTGTCGGCGAAAGTGATGATTGCCCCGGCATGCAGGTAACCGTTCGGCGCGAGGAGGACCTTGCGAAGCTCGAGCTCGCCTTTGACGAGCCCCTCGGCGACCTCGGTGAGGACAAGGCCGACGAAGCTGGGAAAGTGATCCTTGCCGAAATGATTGAAGCGCTGGACGTCGAACCCGGGCCGAAGCGGCATGATTTCTCCTTTTGCGATGCCGCTATCATCTTGCAAGGCGCGCCCTTACTCAAGGCCGGCCGGAGAACTGGAGAGAACGCCATGAGATGCAATCCGCTGTTCGCCACCATCGCCGTGCTGGCCGGGCTCCTGTCCGGAGCGGCGTCCGCGCAATCGCCCGACACGCACCATCACCGGTTCGGCGACGCGGACAAGTGGGCGAAGGTCTTCGACGATCCGGCGCGCGACGTGTGGCAGAAACCCCACGAAGTGATCGCGGCGCTCAAACTCGCTCCGGATTCGGCGGTCGCGGACATCGGCTCGGGGACGGGATATTTCGCGGCGCGCCTCGCGCACTTCGTACCCCAGGGGCGCGTGTACGCCGTGGACACCGAGCCGGACATGGTGAAGTACCTCGCCGAGCGCGCGAAACGCGAAGGTCTAGCCAATCTCGCTTCGCTCGTCGGGGCGCCGGACGATCCACGCTTGCCCGCGAAAGTGGACTTGATCCTGATGGTCGACATGTATCACCACATCGCAGAGCGCGAAAAGTACTTCAGCAAGCTTCGGGAATCGCTGAAGGCCGGAGGGCGGATCGCCATCATCGACTTCAGCGAAGACGCCGCAATGGGTCCGCCGAAGCGCGAACGCATCTCACCGGAGCGCGTGCGCTCCGAACTGGGTCAGGCGGGCTACGTACTCGCCGAGAAGCACGCCTTCCTGCCGAACCAGTACTTCCTCGTTTTTCGGCCGGCAGGGCGCTGAATGCAGAGCATCGAACGCGCGTAGCGAAACGATGATCGAGACGCTGTAGGGAGAACACCGATATATCTGTCAGGGAAACCCTACTGATCGAACGTGCCTGAAATTGTCGCGGCGTTTGCGAACACTTTGCGCGGGCCTTGGTTCAGAATCACCCTCACGCAATCCTGCGGTACCGAATTCGCCCATGATGCAAGAGCAAACAGCAGACGAGCATCGTGTATTCCTCTCGACGCTACCCGCGGAGCGGAGGGATCGCAGGCTGGCGCTCGCGGTCGCGCTGGTTTCGCTCGCGATCTTTCTGGCGGCGGCGCCGTTCGCGAAGCTGCAGCTCGCGCCGGTGCCGGCTTTCATCCCGATCATCGCATCGACCCTTGTCATCAACGATCTGATCACGGCGGTCCTGCTGTTCGGCCAGTTCGTCTTCCTGCGGTCTTGGGCGCTGCTCGTGCTGGCCGGCGGCTACCTGTTCACGGCCTCCATGACCGTCGCGCACGCGCTCACTTTCCCTGGCGTGTTCTCGCCGACCGGCCTTCTTGGCGCCGGGCAGCACAGCACGGCTTGGTTGTATATTTTTTGGCATAGCGGCTTTCCGCTCCTTGTCGTCGCTTATGCGCTGCTCAAGGACGAACGGCGAGAGACGAACTTGCTGCGCGGTCACTTGCTGCGCGGTCGCGCCGGCGTCGCCATCTCAGCGGGGGTGGCGGCAGTTCTCGTCGCCGTGTGCGGGCTCACACTTTTCGCGACGGCATGGGAGGGTGTTCTCCCCGCGCTCATGCAGGGTAACCACATCGCCACCCAGGGGCACATCTTCCTGTCGAGCGTCTGGATGCTGAGCCTCGTTGCGCTCGCCGTCCTGTGGCGCAAGCGGCCGCACTCGGTGCTCGACCTGTGGCTCATGGTAGTGATGTGCGCGTGGATCTTCGATATCGCCTTGTCCGCGGTGCTCAACGCCGGCCGCTTCGATCTGGGCTTCTACGCCGGGCGGGTCTACGGGCTGCTGGCGGCGAGCTTCGTGCTCATCGTCCTGCTGCTGGAGAACGGCAAGCTCTACGCGCGGCTCGTCGTGGCGCACGGGAGCGAGCGCCGCGAGCGCCGGCTTGCCCAGGAGAAATCCGCCGCACTCGCAGCC
Organism: Burkholderiales bacterium; assembly: GCA_035317085.1. GTDB lineage: Bacteria > Pseudomonadota > Gammaproteobacteria > Burkholderiales > SG8-39 > VBDM01. The sequence continues at coordinate 879 of DATHHS010000123.1, read as the reverse complement.
CTCAACAAGGAACTGGATGCATTTACCTATTCGGTGTCGCATGACCTTCGCGCGCCGCTGCGAGCCATCGACGGCTTCGCGACGATTCTCGAAGAGGATTTCTTCGAACGGATGGATCCGGAAGCACGCCGGATCCTCGGCGTGGTGCGCGCAAACACCCGGCAGATGTCGCAGATGACCGAGGACCTGCTAGCCTTCGCGCGCCTCGGGCGCCAGCCGCTCAGAACACAGCCGGTGCGGCCGGCCGAACTCGCGAACGAGGTCATCGCGGATCAGCGCATCACCTTCGCCGACCGTAGCATCGAATTCAACGTCGGCGACCTCGGAACGGCGCAAGCGGATCCCGCACTACTCAAGCAGGCGCTGGCGAATCTGATCGGCAATGCGGTCAAGTACACCCGCGGCCGATACCCGGCGCTGGTCGAGGTCGGATACCAGTCGGCGCAGGCGGAGGACGACCCGATCGTCTACTACGTGAAGGACAACGGTGCGGGCTTCGACATGCGCCATTCGGACCGGCTTTTCGGCGTATTCCAGCGATTCCACACCCAGAAGGAATTCGAGGGAACCGGCGTGGGCCTTGCCATCGTCGAGCGGATCATCTCCAGGCACGGCGGCCGCGTCTGGGCCGAGTCCCGGCCCGGCGAAGGCGCGATTTTCTTCTTCACGCTCCAGCCGGGCTCCGCGAAAGACGCCGGGACTGCCGTGCAAGGCGCCTGAAAGAGGCGTGGACCTCGCGGGTCAATCCGCCTTCGCTCCGGACGCTCTGACGATCGGCGCCCACTTCGCCGTCTCGGCGCGCATGTAGGCGGCGAGCTCTTCGGGCGTGCCGCCGACCGGGTCGGCGCCTTGCTGGCTGAGCTTCTCGCGGATCGGCGG
>DATHHS010000122.1:0-3450 GCA_035317085.1 Burkholderiales bacterium | reverse complement strand
TATGAAAGAACAATACGGTGTTTCTATCGGTGAATATGTCACCGTAGGGCACATGGTCACTCTGCACGGATGCATCATTGAAGACCGCTGCCTGATCGGCATGGGATCGATCATCCTCAACGGTGCAAAAATCGGTGCCGGCTCGATCATCGCGGCCGGAACTTTGATTCCGGAAAAGGCCATGGTCGAACCCGGTTCGCTGTGGATGGGCTCCCCGGGAAAATTTCGCCGCCAGCTCGGCGAAAAAGATCAGGAAAGCATTATGCGGTACGCGAATAATTATCTGGGATACAAAGAGTCGTATCGAGCGGAAAGGAAAGCCTTCTCACTCCCAGCCTCGAGCCCGGCAAAGACTGGACCGAAGCCGTGAGTTTGCGAGAAGCTAGTCTCTTATGATTAAAGCCGTCCGCGGCACCCGCGATCTGCTCCCGCCGGAGACGGCGCTGTGGAATTTCGTCGAAGAAAAGGTGCGGGAGGTTTTCCGGGCTTACAACTTCCACGAAATCCGCACCCCTGTTTTCGAGAGCACTGAATTATTCGCGCGTGGCGTGGGCGAAGAAACCGACATCGTCTCGAAAGAAATGTACACCTGGGAAGACAAAGCCCGCGCCGCCAGTGAAAAAGGCCAGATGCTGACTCTCCGTCCGGAAAATACCGCGGGCGTCGTCCGCGCTTACATCGAGCACAAACTTTGGGACCGCGGGCTGAGCAAGCTCTACTACATCGGCCCGCAATTCCGCCGCGAGCGTCCGCAGAAAGGACGCTATCGCCAGTTCTACCAAATCGGCGCCGAAGTCATCGGCCCCTCGTCCGCCGGCAGCGAATCTCCCGCTCGCGACGCCGAGATTCTCGAACTGCTGGCAACCTTGCTCGACCGCCTCGGCCTGAAAGACTGGACTTTGGAACTGAATTCCGTCGGGTGTCACAACGACCGGGCCGCCTACAACGAAGCCCTGCGCAAAGCGCTCGAACCGGTTGTGGCTCGGATGTGCGTCGACTGCCAGCGCCGCGCCGTCAGCAATCCGCTGCGCGTGTTCGATTGCAAAGCTCCCGAGGATCAGCCGATCATCGCGACCTTGCCCTTCATCAGCCAATATCTGGACGAACCCTGCCGCAAGCACTTCGAGCAGGTGCGGGAAATCCTGCAATTCGTCGGCGTCCCCTTCACCAGAAACGAACGCTTGGTCCGCGGCCTCGATTACTACACGCGCACAGCCTTCGAATTCACGCACGGCGCCTTGGGAGCGCAGAACTCCATCCTCGGCGGCGGCCGCTACGACGGGCTCGCCGAATCCCTCGGCAGTCCGCAGCCCGCGCCGGGGATCGGCTTTGCCATCGGCGAAGATCGCATGGTTCTGGCTTTGCAGGAATGCAGCGCAGGGGTTCAGCGCCCACCCGATGTTTACATTGCGCCGCTGGGAGAGGGGATGAATCGCGAAGCCGCCCGGCTGGCGCGGGAACTCCGGCGCCAGGACGTCGTCACGGAGCTCGGCGATGAAACCTTCCGCCTGAAAAAATCCTTTGAGGCTGCGACCAAAATCGCAGCGAAGTATATTCTAATCGTCGGCGGAAATGAAGTGCAGGCGGGGACGTTTGCGCTCAAGAACCTGGCGACGGGAGAGCAAGTCGATGTCCCGCGGGTCGAACTGGCGGGAAAAATCAAGCCGTGACGTCAGAGACCGCGCCAGCCCCGCTCCCGCAAGGCGACCCCGCACTCTGAACGCTCTGAGGAGACTATGAACAAACTGGCAATCTTGGTTGTCCTTCTGTCCCTGGCCACGGCCGCCCAAACCGCCAAACCGCTCTCTCCGCTCGACCAAAACCTAATCGACCGCGCCGAGGCGGTCCCCGAAGCGCAAAAAGCAAAGAACGCCGACTTCCTGAAACGCACCCTCACCGAAGACTTCCGCGCCGTTGGCAGCGAAGGCCGGCTGCACGACAAGGAAGAGTTTGTCGGCGACGCCGCCGAGGGCGTGCTCAAGGATTACACCGTCTACAATCCGCGTGTCCTTCCGGTCGACGACAATTCCGCTATCGTCACCTACGACGCGGTCATCCAGGCCCCGGAGGGCGACTTCGATGTGGCTCCCCGCTACCAGCACTTCTCCGATCTGTGGGTGAAGCAGGCGGACCAGTGGAAGCTCCGCTTCCAGCAGGCGACCCCGCGCCGGGCGATTGACTAGCGCAAACCGCACGCGCTCATCCGTAGGATGCCGCGGTTTTCAGCCGGATGGGGAATCTCGCGCCGGCCCGAGACCGCGATACCGCGCCCACCGTTTATAATCTGTGATTCAGTTCCACAGCCCATTCGCTCTGAAGGGAACACCTTTGCTCGACTTTTTAGGCGACTTACAACGGACTCACATGTGCGGCGCGCTGCGCGCCTCCGACGCTGGAAAAAAAGCCGTCCTCATGGGATGGGTCAACCGCCGCCGCGACCTCGGCAACCTGCTGTTCATTGACCTGCGCGACCGCAGCGGCATCACCCAAGTCGTCTTCAACGCCGAACGCAATCCCGCCATCCACAAGAAGGCCGAGAGCCTGCGCAACGAGTACGTCATCGCTGTGATTGGCGCGGTCAAGCAACGGGATGCGAATACGATCAATAAGAATATTCCCACGGGCGAGGTAGAACTCGTCGTCGATGAACTGAGTTTGCTCAACGAATCCAAGCAGCCGCCATTCCTGCCCGGCGAAAGCGTGTTGCCGAACGAAGAGATGCGCCTCAAGTACCGCTACCTTGACCTGCGGCGCGACGTGATGCAGCGCAACATCGAACTGCGGCACCGCGTGGCAATGGCCATCCGTGAATCGCTTTGTGGTCAAGGATTTTTCGAAATCGAGACCCCCTTCATGACGCGCTCTACCCCGGAGGGGGCACGCGATTATCTGGTTCCCAGCCGGGTGCAGCCCGGCAGCTTTTACGCTCTCCCGCAGTCTCCGCAGATGTTCAAGCAGATCCTCATGATCTCGGGCTTCGACCGCTACTTCCAGATCGTGCGCTGTTTCCGTGACGAAGATTTACGCGCCGACCGCCAGCCGGAATTCACGCAGATCGATTTGGAGATGTCGTATCCGCAGCAGGAGAGCGTCTGGAAGGTGGTGGAACAATTCCTCCTGGCATCGTTCGCAGCCGCGGGGGTAAAGATCAAGCCGCCGTTCCCGCGCATGAGCTACGACCAGGCAATGCGACTCTACGGCATCGACAAGCCCGACATGCGCCTGCCGGCGATGACCGATATCCGCGAGGCGTTCACCCCGCAGGAACTGGAAGAATTCACGTCAAAGTTCAGGGTGCGCAAAGATCTTCCGTTGCAACTTATTCGGATTCCGGGAGTCGGTGAAATCTCCGGCACCGAGCGCCGCACCATCGGAACCTACGGCGCGTTCCAACACACCCAGGGCGGGTCATTCGTGCAGTTGATGACCGATCCCAAACGCCTGGCAAAG
>DATHHS010000121.1:0-16373 GCA_035317085.1 Burkholderiales bacterium | reverse complement strand
CGCGGACAACCGATCCGTGTCGCGGTGGGTTGCCAATTCATGGTGGACCCCGACCGGCGCCATGCTCTGACAGCGCTGCAATTGGCGAGAGCGGCGTTTTCAGGGCCGCAGGATCTTTTTATCGCCGATGGCGCGAACGGTCTGTCCCGGCGGATCTGGGCCGGGCTCGGCGGGACGGAGCCCTTGCTCTACAACCTTCACTGGACCCGGCCGCTCCGGCCCGCCCGCTACGTCCTGTCTCTTTTGGGAGAACGCGCCGCGTTCCTTCGTGCCCTGACGTTCGCAGCACGCCCGCTGGCCGTTTTGGTCGACGCGCTGTCCGCCCGGTTGCGCCCGAACCGGTTCCATCGGGAGGAACTCGCGGAGGAAGCGCTGAATTCTGCCACGATGCTGGCGCACCTGCCCGAAGTCATGAACGGCAACGCGCTCCAACCGGCGTACGACGCGCAGTCGCTCGCCTGGCTGCTCGAGCAAACCGGCCGCAAGAGGCGTCACGGAAAACTGCGCGCTCGGACCGTGCTCGACGGCGAGCGGCGGCTGGTCGGATGGTACCTCCACTACGTAAAGGCCGGCGGGCTCAGTGAAGTCGTGCAGATTGCAGCGCGTGACGGTTGGTTCGACCGAGTGCTGCAGCGACTTCTGGCCGATGCCTGGCGACACGGCGCGGCCGCGGTCCGGGGACGCCTCGATCCCCGATACGCCCAAAAGCTCTCGGACCAGCACTGCTGGATGCGTCAGGAGGACCCATGCGTTCTCATCCACTCCCGCCACGCAGACGTCCTGGCAGCGATCCGGCAGGGGGACGCCTTTCTCAGCCGTCTCGAGGGCGAGTGGTGGCTGCGCTTCCTGGGCGAATGAGGCGAATGGATCAAGCTTCCATCAGTTCGCACGAGATTTCGCGTCATCAGGCCCTACTACGATTTGCCGGAATATCAACCAACCAAAAAGTCGTGGAAACCGGCGCAACCCGGCACACCCGCAATCAAGCCCTCGGCTATGGACCCAAGACGCACTACGCTCGGTCCTAGAACGGCAGACGGTTTTCGCCAGCCGAGCGCAACGAACGCCCAACGCAGGACTTCCGTCCTCGTGGTGCACGACCTGGAGACGCTCGCGGGTTTCGTCCCGGCGTGGGAAGAACTGGCGGCCGCTGCTCTTGAACCCAATGTCTTCTACGAGCATTGGATGTTGCTGCCGGCGCTGAAAGCGTTCGGGGCCGGCAAAGACATCCACGTCATTCTGGTGCTGATCCACGACCCCCGCAATCCGGATGCTCCGGCGAAACTGGGCGGCTTGTTTCCGCTGGAGCCGGTCTCCCGCTTCAGAAAGATGAAGCTGGCCGCCCTGAGCCTCTGGCAGCATGTCCACTGCTACGCGTGCACGCCCCTGGTACGCGCCGACGCCGCCGGGGAGTGCATGGTCGAATTGTTTCGGTGGTTCCGATCCGGCGAAGCAAACGCCTCGCTGCTGAAACTGCAATGCATTTCCGGGGACGGGCGGTTCCACAAGTTGCTGGTTGACCTGTCCAACGCACTCGGGTTGCGGAGTTGCACCACCGATATTTTTACGCGCGGCCTGTGGCGCGGAGGATACGACAGGAACACCAATCCCGAGTCGGCTGTATCGGGCGACCTGCGCCGGAGGCTGCGCCGAAAGGAAAAGCGCCTGAGCGAACGCGGTCCGGTGGAGCACCTCGTCATGCGCCCGGAGGACGACGTCGGACGCTGGATCGACGAGTTTCTGCAGATCGAGGCGAGCGGCTGGAAGGGCCAGCACGGCAGCGCGATGGCTTCCACGGAAGTCGGCCGCCGCTATTTCACGGAGATCGCGACTTCCGCCTTTCGCCGCGGGCGCCTGCTCATGCTGGGTCTCAATTTCAACGGCCGTCCCATCGCACGCCGGTGCGCGTTCGTCGCGGATGAGGGATCGTTTGCATTCAAGACGGCGTACGACGAGGAATTCGCGGATTTCTCGCCCGGAGCGATGCTCGAGATGGACAGCATCCGGCAGCTGCAGACGCTGCCTGGCGTGCGCTGGATGGATTCCTGCGCCACCGCGGATAACTTCCTCGTCAATCGGCTCTCGAACGATCGGAAAACGATCCAGAGCCTTACCGTCGGCGGAGGCGCGCTGGGCGAACTGGTGGTCTCGGGCATGCCGCTGCTGCGGTGGACGACTCACCGGATTCTGAAGATGTTTTCCGCGGACGCACCGGGTGATCTCTCTGCCAAGGCATCCGCATCCCGGGACGTTCGGATATTCACAGAAATGAAGGAGGCAAAGACATGCAAGCTCTAAATCCTGCAATGACACGTTCCCTGAGCAGCATTGGCGCCGGCGAGCCGGCCGCGGCGGGCCGTTTTCTGGAATTCGACCCAGAAACGTTTCGCACCCATTTCGATCGCAAGCCGTTTCTTTTCAGGCACCATCTATGCGATCACCCGCTGTTCCGGCTTTCCAACTTGGCGGAACTCGCCAGAACCCTCCCGCCAAGCATCGTCGAGTACAACGCCGGGAAAATCCCGGTCAGCCTTCCCGACCAGGACGAGACGCCCTACACGGGCCTCTCCGCCGAGGAAACCGTCAGGCGTATCGAGGAGTGCAGCTCATGGATGGTGCTCAAGCGCGCGGAGGCAGACCCCCAGTGCCTGGACGTGCTCAACCAGTGCCTGGACGAGATCGAGCCGCTGTCGGAGTGGATCGAGCCGGGCATGTGCGAGCGCGAAGCCGCGATTTTCGTGACCTCGCCCGGGTCGGTCACACCCTATCACATGGACAAGGAGATCAATTTCCTGCTGCAGATCCGCGGCAGCAAGACGATCAGCGTGTTCAGCGCGTCGGACCGGGAGGTGGTCTCGGAGGCCGAACTGGAGAGACACTTTACCGGCTCGGCGATCCGCCGCAACATGGTGTTCTTCGAGCGATACCAGGAACGAGCCACGGTCTTCGAGCTCAAGGCGGGATATGGCATCCACATCCCGACGACCGACCCGCACTGGATAAAGAACGGCGACGGAGTGTCGGTCTCGTTCAGCAACGGCTTTAAGACGCGGGCCTCCCTGCGACGCGGCATGATCTATAACCTGAACGGCAAGCTGCGGAAGATGGGGCTCCGTCCGGCGCCCTACGGCAAAGGCGCCTTGCGCGACGCGATGAAATTGCATGTGGTCCGCGCGCTCAATCGGGCCGAGAAATGGATGAACATTCAGCCCGCCGAGAGCTGATCCCGCGGTGAGCGGGACCGGGTTCATCGGCGGCGCTCAGGCGCTTTGTCGCACCCAAACCGCGTCCGACTCGGGCGATTCGACCCAGAAGCCGTAGTCCCGGCAGCGCGTAGTCGCGTATGTAAGAGAGAGGCTGCCCGCGCGGAGCACGTACACTTCTCCGAAGATCCGGTAGCCCAGGTGCACCACGGACCGTAGTGACGCAAGCTTGTTCGAGAATACGTACGAGATCAGCCCCTTCTTGCCTTCCGCCGTGAACGCCCGCAGCGCGCGGCACATTCCCACCGCGTGCAACCGCTTTCCGCGGTAAGCCGGCAGCGTGTAGTCCTTGTACATATGCGCGTAGCTGCGGTCGAAATGGAGCACAAAGTGCCCGTCGATCGGAGTGGGCAGACTGGAGTACCAGCTATACGAAGCGAGGACTTCGCGGTCGAAGAGCGCATAGCAGCGATCGCCGCGCGCCCGCGCCTCGCGCAAAAACTCGATGGAGAAGTCGTGATTGCCATCGCGAGCGAACTTGGCGAGCTCGTCTTCGCCGACGAACCGCGCCTCGAATCCCTGCGCGTCGAACAGGCTCGGATCTTTTACATCCTGGATCCGAACGGTCATTCCCTTCAGTATCTGGAAGCGTGCGATGTTGTTGATCATTCGGCACTCAAGCTCGGTTCGCGGAGGCAGGGCCAGCGCTCCTGTGCTTCCAGCGTACAAACTCAAGCTTGCGCACGTAGACAAACCCCATGGGCCGAATGGATCAGGGCTACGGCCTCTCTCTGCGCCGTCCCGTCTTCGGACAAAGCTACGATCCTCGTAAATGAAGATCTGCTTCGTCGGCTTCCACAATCTGCCCGTTCTCGCCCCTGAATACAGACGGCACGGCATCGGCGGCGAAGCGGTTCAGCAAACACTGCTCGCTCGGGCGCTGGCGCGCGGCGGCCATGATGTGAGCATGGTCGTCGCAGACTACGGCCAGAGGGATGGCGCGGAATGGGAGGCGATACGGGTTTTCAAGGCTTATCGCCTCGAGGCCGGACTGCCGGTGCTGCGCTTCATTCATCCTCGCTGGACCGGCATGTGGTCGGCGCTCCTGCGGGCCGACGCGGACATTTACTACACCAGTTGCGCGGGCATGCTGGTCGGCCTGATGGCCCTGTTCTGCAGGCGCTTTGGCAGACGATTCGTCTTCCGCACGGCGAGCGATACCGATTGCGACAGGTCTCGGCTGCTCGTACACAGCGCGCGCGATCGTTGGCTTTATGCCTATGGATTGCGGCGGGCCGACGCCATCCTCGTGCAGAGCGCTTCGCAGGCGGAGACCTTGGCGCACAACTACGGATTGGCGAGTCGGGTCGCGGGAATGCTGGTCGAGAAGGCGGAACCGGCCGCCGCACGGGACATCGACGCGCTGTGGGTCAGCAATATCCGGCAGATAAAGCGACCGGACCGGATTCTCGAACTTGCGGGGAGGATGCCGGAAGTGAAGATTCATATGGTGGGAGGGCCTCTCGCGGGCGAAGAAGCGCTTTTCCGGGACGTGAAGCAGGCAGCCACGACCCGATCCAATGTGTCGTTCCACGGCCGCCTGTCGTACTGGGATGCCAACGAGTTGTACGGTCGGGCCAAGTTGCTGGTCAACACCTCCGATGTCGAAGGTTTTCCGAATTCGTACCTGCAGGCCTGGATCAGGGGCGTACCCGTCGTGACGCTGATCGATCCGGATGGCGTGATCGAGCGCGAGGGTCTCGGCGTGGCCGCAAGGTCCTCCGCACAGATTGCCGACGCGATGGAATACCTTTTGGGCAACCCGGCCGCATGGAAGGCGGCCAGAGATCGTTGCGCCGCGTTCATGGCCAGGGAATACGCCGAGGACAAGGTTCTCGCCGCCTACCTTGATACGTTCGAGCGAGTCACGCGCATCGACGCCGGCGCCAAAATGATCGTGTCGAGCGAGGCACGCCATGTCTGAAACGCCTTTCATCATCACAATCGACACGGAGGGAGACGATCTCTGGGGAAGACCGCGGGAAATCACCACTCGCAACGCCGAGTACCTGCCTCGCTTCCAGTCGCTCTGCGAGCGATTCGGCTTCAAGCCCGTCTACCTCACGAACTATGAGATGGCGATGTCCGATGTTTTCGTCGAGTTTGCGCGCGACATGCTTTCCCGAGACGCCGGCGAGGTCGGGATGCATCTGCACGCGTGGAACTCGCCGCCGCTCATCCCGCTGACGAGCGACGATTTCCACTATCAACCCTACCTGATCGAATATCCCGACGCGGTGATGAAGGAGAAAATCAAGATCGTCACTCGCCTCCTCGAAGCCCGGTTCGATCAAGCGATGGTCAGTCATCGCGCCGGGCGTCTGGGGTTCGACGGCCGTTATGCCGCGATGCTGCTTGACGAAGGATATGGCGTGGACTGCTCGGTAAGTCCAGGCCTCGATTGGCGCGGGACCCCGGGCGACCCTGGCGGGAAAGGCGGCACGGACTACCGGGCCTTTCCCGATCGCCCCTACTTCCTCAGCCCGTCCGACATCTCGGTACCGACGAGCCGTGGGCTGCTGGAGGTGCCGATGACGATACGCTCATGCGGTCTCAGCCGAAAAGCGCCCTGGGTCTATCGCATCCCTTTGCTGCGCCAGGCCACCAACAGGCTGGTGTCGCCGGCGCTCAACCATATGTGTCCGGCGGAAAGCAATCTCAGGGGAATGTTGCGAGCCGCGCGCGCAGCTCGGGCGGAAGGCGCGGTTCATGTGGAGTTCACGCTGCATTCCTCGGAGTTCATGCCGGGCGGCAGCCCGACTTTCCGGAACGCATCGGATATCGAGCGCTTGTACGAGCATCTGGAAATTCTGTTCGAGGAGCTTTCGACCTGGTGCCGCGGCATGACCCTGAAGGAATTCCACGTATGGTTCAGGGAAATGCCGGGCCTGGCAGCGTCGAGCAGCCCCGCTGCCGGGCTTTCCGATCTGGCCGCGAATCAAGAAATGGCGAGGACCTGAATGATCCACCTGAAAGGACGTGGCGCAGTCTATGGGGAAGTCTGGTACGACGAGGAACTGCCTCGTGATCCCGGAGTGGATATCGTCCTGTACCGGCAGAGAGAGACTCCGATCGCCGATGCACGGACCACCCCGTTCCTCACGATGGTGACCGATCTTTCCTCCGAGGTGGACGCGATCACGGAGAAATTCGGCAAGGATTGCCGTTACAAGATCCGGCGTGCCGAAACGAAGGACGGGCTTCAAATGGAATTCATCACCGATCCGGAAAGCAGGCTGGATGAATTCCGCGCTTTCTTCGATGCATTCGCAAAGCAAAAATCGTTCTGGCCCTGCGATCATCACTGGCTGCTTGCCGCCTGCAAAGTCCGCCAGCTCGTCCTCACGTCGGCCTCCCGGAACGGCGAGGCGCTGGTCTGGCATGCCTACCTCACCAGCGGGAAAACCGCGTGGCTCCAGTACACGGGTTCCTGTTTCAGAAACAAGGACAACGACTACCGCGCCCTGGTCGGGCGCGCCAACCGCTGGCTTCACTGGAAAGGAATGCTGCGGTTCAAGGAGATGGGAATAAAGCGCTACGACTGGGGCGGCCTGTTCGAGGACGAATCCGTACCGGAAAACGCGGGGATCAACAAATTCAAGAAGGACTTCGGCGGGCAGCCCGTGCGCACCTACGACTGCACGGTGCCGGTGACCCTCAAGGGCCGCATCTGGCTTCCCCTTCGCGAGGCCTGGCGCCGCCGAAATTCCGTTCAGCCAGCTGCGGGCTAGCCCTTACAAATCCTTAGAAAATTCCTGCCGCTCGCCCGTGCTCGGGCGATGCCGGCGCGCTTTCGACTTCCGATTTCCGACCCCGGTTTTCGCTGCGCCTGATGGACTACGCGCCGGAACTGGCGCCCAGCACTCCCCTGTCATAAGTCTCAGGCATTTTGTGAAGACTTTCCAGAGAGGGAGACAACCATGTCCCAGAGCGCGCTGATTCCGTCTCGCAACATGCTTGGGCTGTTCACCTTGCTCACCGGCTTCGCCTTGCCGGCATCCGCAGCCACGGACGCTCGCGTGAGCGAGAGCTACGGCAAGCTGCCGTTGCAGTTCGAAGCGAATCGCGGCCAGACGCACCAGGGCGTGCGCTTCCTCTCGCGCGGTCCTGGCTACAACCTCTATCTAACCGAGGGCGAAGCCGTGCTCGTGCTGACCAAGCCGAACCCGGATGAAAAGAAGCGCGACGCGCGCCTCACGCCCGCGCGACGTGACGCGCAAACGCCGGTGACGTCCGTCGCGCTCCGCATGGGCCTCGTGGGCGCCGCGCGCGAGCCGCAGGTCACCGGGATCGACGAGCTGGCCGGTAAAGCGAACTACTTCACCGGCAAGGATCGCTCGAAGTGGCGCAGCAATATCCCGACCTATGCGAAGGTCCAATACCACAATGTCTATCCTGGCATCGACCTCCTCTACTACGGCAACCAGCGCCAGCTCGAGTACGACTTCGTCCTCGCGCCCGGCGCGGATCCAAAGAAGATCGTGCTCGACTTCAAGGGCGCGGACAAACTCGAGATTGACGCTGAAGGCGATCTCGTCCTGCACGCTTCCGGCGGAAACATCCGTCAGCACAAGCCGATCATCTATCAGGAGCTCGACGGGGTCCGCCGCGAAATCCCCGGAGGCTACGTCCGCAAGGGCGCCAATCGGGTCGGCTTTAAGCTCGCCGCTTACGACGCGACTCGGCCGCTGGTCATCGATCCGGTGGTGCTCTCCTACTCCACCTACCTCGGCGGGAGTGGCGAAGACTCTGGCTGGGGTATCGCCGTCGACGCCGATCACAACGCCTACGTGACGGGGAGTGCTGGCTCAGCTAACTTTCCGACAACTGCAGGAGCCTTCCAGTCGGCCGGAACCTCCGGCGTTTTCGTCACGAAGCTCAATCCCGCCGGCTCCGCCCTCGTCTACTCCACCTACCTCGGCGGGTTCGCCAGCGGTTCCGGCATCGTCGTGGACGCCGCCGGCAACGCCTACGTTACCGGGTCGGCATTCTCCGACAACTTCCCGACGACTGCCGGGGCCTTCCAGACGACGTTTGCGGACGGCGCCAACTCCGGCGGAGACGCCTTCGTGACGAAGCTCGATCCGACCGGTTCCGTCCTGGTCTACTCGACCTACCTCGGCGGCAGCGGCTTCGACAGCGGCGCAGGGGTTGCCGTGGATGCCGGCGGCAACGCCTATGTGACGGGTCTCACCCAATCGACCAACTTTCCGACAACCGCCGGGGCCTTCCAGACGACATTCTCGGACCCGTCCAACACCGTGGACCCGGACGCCTTCGTGACCAAGCTCAATCCCACCGGCTCCGCCCTCGTCTACTCGACCTACCTCGGCGGCGGCCGCTTCGACAGCGGAGCCGGAATCGCCGTGGATGGCGCTGGCAACGCCTATGTGACGGGCGCCACCCAATCGGGCAACTTTCCGACAACCGCCGGGGCCTTCCAGACGGCATTCAAGAGCGGGTCCAACGTGAACTCGGACGTCTTCGTGACCAAGCTCGACAGCACCGGTTCCTCTCTCGTCTACTCAACTTACCTTGGCGGCGGTTCCGATGAAATCGGCGCCGGCATTGCCGTGGACGCAAGCGGCAGTGCCTACGTCACGGGCCGAACCAACTCCTTTGACTTCCCGACGACCCCGGGGGCGATCCCGTCTGTCGACACCAGCGGCGCGTATGACGCCTTCGTCACGAAGGTGAATCCTGCAGGCGCTGCTCTCGTCTACTCCACTCGTTTGGGTGGCAGCACCAATGACGTGGGCTACGGCATTGCTGTGGACGCCGACGGCAACGCCTACGCGACCGGGGCAACCTTCTCCGATGATTTCCCGACGACTCCCGGGGCCTTCCAGCCTATCCACGCCGGGGGATGGGACGCTTTCGTCGCGAAGCTCAATCCCGCCGGCTCGCTCCTACTCTATTCCACCTATCTGGGCGGAAGTGGCGGCTCCCCGGAGCACGGCGGTGGGCTCGACGAGGGCCACGGGATCGCAGTGGATACCGCCCGTAACGCCTACGTGACGGGCCAAACTATCTCCAGCAACTTCCCGACGACCGTAGGAGCCTTCCAGACGGGGCTCGGCGGCGGTCGCGACGCCTTCGTCGCAAAGATCGTCGACGTGGTGCCTCCGCCGCCTCCCACCCCGACCGGTTCCGGCACGACGCGCTCCGAGGAGAGCGCCGCGACCGCAATCGGCTTCTGGACGAACTACGGCGCGGAGACCGGAACCTTCAGCGGCGGGCGCATCGTCGCTTCCAATGTGGTCGCGTCCACCGCGATGTTCAGCTTCAGCGGAACGGCGGTGAGCTGGATCGGCGTCAAATGCAACATCTGCGGGATTGCCGCGGTGTCCATCGACGGCGGGATACCGAAGACGGTGAATACGGCCGGGCCGAACGCGCCCGGCAGCCTCGGCTCCGAATCGGTGTTCTCGGCTTCGGGCCTTGCGGCGGCGAACCACACGCTCACCATCGTCGTGACCGGCACGAGCAGCTCCGGCGGCAGCTATGTTGCCGTGGACGCCTTCGATGTGACCGCGGGCAGCGCCGCTCCTCCGCTCCTGCCGCCCGTGGTGCTGCCGCCCCTCCCCGTGACCCTTCCCCCGCTGCCCCCGCTCCTGGGACTGTGACCGACGGTGGATCAACCAGGCTTGCCATTGGAGAATCAACGCCCAAGGTGCGCGCTCAAAACCTTTTTTCTTTGCGCATTGCTTGCGCTCGGCACAGCGACCCCGGTTGCGAAAGGCGATGTACCGGCGAGCGCAAGCTTTCCCCGGCTGATGGGTATCAACATCGGCGAAAAGAATTACCAGGACGCCGACTACCAGAAAGATCTGGCGCGGCTGGATGTGGTGATTCTCGGATTTTATCGAGGCTGGCAGCCCGACGGCTACGCTCCGACCTCAACTCTTGCCATTCGCAAGGTCCTCAAGGCGATCAAGGCGCGGAATCCGAAGATTCTCATCGGCCAGTACACGATCCTCGGCGAGGCTTATGACGATCCCAAGAACACGGCGGACCAGGACAAGCGCGACAAGCTCTACGCGAGCCAGTGGTGGCTGCTGAACTCCGCGGGCCGAAAGGTCCAGTGGACTTCCGAATTCCGCGCATGGGAAGTCAACCTCACGACCTGGCCACAGGCGGACGGCAAGGGCCGACACTGGCCTGAATGGCTCGCAGAACGCGACTACGCAGTTTTTTTCCGCGACATCCCGGAATTCGATATCGTGTTCCTCGACAACGTGGGGGCGCCCCGGGTAACGGCCGACTGGAACCTCGATGGAAAGAACGACGATCGCGACGAAATTCTCGCCGCCCACTATGCCGGCCACCTGGCCGAGTGGAACCGCCTGCGCGAACTCGCCCCCGGGCGGCTCCTGATCGGCAACACCGACAACGACCTCGCCAATGCCCAGTGGCGGGGTCAGCTCGACGGCGGCATTCTGGAAGCGCAAATGGGTTTGAGCTGGTCATTGGAAACGCGGGCCGGATGGGGCAAGATGATGGAACGTTACAGGGCGGTATTGCACAACACCAGGCCACCCAGGATCGTCGGATTCAACGTTCACGGCAGCCCCACGGATTATCGTTTCTTCCGCTACGCGTATGCGTCTTGCCTTCTCGACGACGGCTATTTTTCATTCACGGACAAGGCGCGGGAGTACAGCGGTGTGACGTGGTTCGACGAATACGACCACAAGCTCGGTAATGCGCGCTCGGGACCGCCGACCGCCGCGTGGAGTCAAGAAGTCTGGCGCCGGGATTTTCAGAACGGCGTCGTGCTCGTCAATCCCACGACCTCGGCAAAGACGGTCAAGCTCGAGCCCGGCCTGCGCCGACTCGCAGGCCATCAGGATCCCGCAATTAACAATGGCTCTGCCGCCAGCCAGGTGACTCTCGAACCGAAGGACGGGATAGTGCTTCTCAGGCAGCCTGCTCTCCAGGAGTCCCCGCGATGAGCCTCGTCTCCGTGATCGTCCCGACCTATAACCGCAGGGAGACGATCCAGGCCGCGATCGCAAGCGTGCAGCGGCAGACTTTCTCGGATTGGGAACTGATCGTGGTGGACGACGGTTCGACCGACAACACGGCCGATTTGATCGAGGGCTCGGACCCCCGTCTCGTCCTGGTCCGGCAGAAGAACCAGGGCGTGAATGCGGCGCGGAACACCGCCATGCTTCGCGCACGTGGACAGTACATCGCGTTCCTGGACTCCGACGACGAATGGCTCCCCCACCATCTGGACCTCAGCATGGCCTTTTTCCGTGCCTTTCCCGAAGAGGACTTCCTTTCCGGGGAATTCTCCGAGGACGGGGGCTCCGGGGGTCTCGTCCACTTCCTCCGCAGCGCGCTGACCGAATGGTACCCGCCGCTTGCGGAGCGGGCGGGATCTTCGTTGCTGAGCTTGCCTCCCGGAGAGAGCGACCCTTACCGCAGGGTGTTTGCCAGCGCGGAGCCGATCGGAGAGTGGGGGCGGGACATCGTGGCCCGCACTCCCTATCACGACGCGCGCCTGTACCGCGGGCGCGTCTTCGAGCACATGCGCTTCGGTTTCCTGTTCGCCCTGCAACCCACGGTGCTGACACGGCGCGCCAGGGAAGCAGTGGGTCTGTTCGATCCGCGCTACCGGATCGGCGCCGACTATAGCTACCTGGCCAATCTCTGCCGCCGGTTTCCCGCGAACTTCCTGTCGCTGCCCATGGCGATCAAGCACGAATACGCCCGCGATGGCGCGCAGTTGAACGAGGGACACCTCTCGACCGGATCGACGCGGTTTGAATTCGAGCGCGACCTGCTGCACCAGTTCGAGGAACTCTTCGGGGCAGCGCCGAGCGAGGAGCCCGAAATCGCCGCCTTGCGCAGGGCGAGACAACTCGTTGTCGGACGGGCCGCCCTCGGGCAGGGAAACCGCGTCGAAGCCCTGCACTACTTCAGAAAAGCGAAGCGCGGGCAAGGCTCGTCGCTGGCGGCCGCGCTGTGGTGGCTCGTCCGGATCACACCTACCCCGGCGGTCGCGCACAGGATCTACACCGGATTGCGGCGCGCGGGAGTGCTCGGGCGGGAACTCCTCACGAAACGCGCCTCATGGGGCCGTATCGCCCGGAAGTTTTTAGGCCGCTTCCGCGACGCGTCTACGCTCGATATAAAAGCCTGACCGGGCTGCTGCAGAGTACCGCTCAGGCGCTGACGACGCTGCGCGAGGTCTGTTGCTGTCGTCTCTGAACCCGGCTCCTGACCCATTCCCGCGCCGGCTTTTCGATCCAGCGGTATGTGAAATAGGACATGGCGATGATCAGCGCCAGGTACACCGGGTACGCGATATCGCCATGCCACAACTGGGTTCCCAGGAAATAAGTATCCTGCCCGTTGATCTCGCGGTGCGTAAAAGGCTCAACGTGTCGCAGATGGGCGAGCACGCTGCCGGCGTTGAACAATTTTTCCCCGACGAAGACGTGCGTCATATAGATGGAATACGAGAGGGTCCCCAGGAAAACCAGCGGTCGCAGTCTGAGGATCGAGCTCGCAGTCCCTGCTTCGAACGCGAAGACGAGCACGACGAGCCCGAATACATAGGGAGCCGCGATCGAGACGACAGTCGCGTCGGCCATGCTGACGAACGCGACCACGAGTCCGAACGCGCCCCACTCGGCAACGCTTCCGGAAAGCCATTTTCTGAGTCTCTTGTTCCATTTTTCATAGAGGCTCCAGGACAACACCCCGGCGGCAAATCCGTAGATGCATCGAACAATCCCCCAGTCGCTCTCCGTATGCATGTTGTGCTCACTCAAGGTCGCGATCAGCACCGGACCCCCGATCATGGCGAAGAGCAAAGCGATCCATGCATGTTTGCGAAATCCGACCAGGCACAGAACGAAGACGATGTAGGTATAGAACTCGGTGCTTATGCTCCAGCTTGGAATATTCCAGGTCAGGAAATCGTACAGGTGGAGACTCTGGACGAGGAGCAGATTGGCGAGGATCGTATCCGGCGCTTGTTGGGGAGTGCTGAAAGGCGCTATCGGGTTGATCGACCAGAGCGCCGCCGGAATCAGCATCCTCCGCAAGAGCTTCAGTAGTTCAGAGCCGACAAAAAGCATCAGCATTACAAAATGCAGCGGGTAGAGCCTGCCCAGCCTCAGAATGAGAAACCGTCCTACGCCAAAGCCGTCGAGCAATCGTTGCTGGTAGTTCGCGGCGATGACAAAGCCGCTCAGTACGAAAAAAAAATCGACGAAAAGCCAGGAGTTGCGCAGGAACGGCACATCGTACAAATGGCTGTAGGCTTCGAAATGGAACAGGGCCACCAGGCATGCCGCAAGGCCGCGCCAACTATCCAATACCACGAATCGTTTCATTTTTCCCCGAACGGTTTGGCTATGACACGGGCACGCGATGACCAGCGGTTAGAGAACGTTCCCTGCCTGACTCAAATAATTCGACTCCGATTTTCTTTACGGCGGGCGTCCTGAACAGAATGCGGTGTCCGAACCACTTCACATACCCTGCGTAGCCAATCTTTCGTCTACCCAGAAAATTGGCCACACCGATGCTCGCAAAATTGGTGGTTTCCAGGTATCCGACTTCGAAAGCGTAGCCCCGCTCCAGGAGATGGGCGTCAGCAACAAACGTGATTGCAACATGGATACGCTTGCCGCGATGGGATGGCCGGGTAAAAGCCTTGTATGAGTATTGACAGGGACGACTGACCCTCGCCCACAGACCATCGCGATCGGGAGCAGCGGTGAATGTGCGCCACGTGTAGCCCACCAGGCGATCGCCCTCGAACGCACCGAACGCCATGTCGCCTCGAGCCAGCGCACTTCGAACGAAATCGAGGCCCAAGTCGAGTTCCGGATCGTCGACCGCCTTCAGGAGTTCTTCGCGCGACACGATTCGCACGGCGACGCCGCTTGGAAGATAGGGCTCGGGGGACTGCCTGACCAGAGGTCTCACATTTATCCGGTAAATGTGAAGATCGGTGTGCCGTCGAAGCAGTGACATGACCCGGATGAGCAGACTCCGCTTCCAGCCCCAACGCTTCACGTCCGCCCCCAGGTTTTCGAATTTTCCGGAGAACAGCTCGCGCGCGAACCCGCTCAGGCAAAGGGACAGGATATTGCTTCGCCGTTTCACTGCGGCGGAGCATGCGACGACCATCGCCCTGTGGGCTGCGATCATCCGCCGTACTCCCACGGCGACTCCGCTATCGTCAGCGGCCTGATCTGCTCCCGGCATTCGGCCTCCACCACCCGCAGGATCACCACCGCATGGTCCCCGTCCGTATCCACGATTCGCTCGAGTTCGCACTCCACGTGCGCGGGCAGGTTGGGCAATACGGGCGCAGCGGTCCTTCCCTCCGTAAACGCTTCGCCGTTTATGGTTCCGCGCTCTGCCTGCGTCGGGAAGAAAAATCTCCGCGCGATCTCCTGTTGCCGGTCGCCTACTATATGCAGGGCCGCGCTGCGGCTTTCGGCCAGACACTTGAACACCTTGCTTTCCCTGCGGACCGCCGCCATGATCAGCGGCGGCTTGAAGGACGCCTGTGACACCCAGCTGACGGTCGCCGCGCCGTAACGGCCCTCGCTGCGGGAGGTCAGCACGTAGACGCCGTTCGACAGCATCCGGAGCGTCTTCTGTCTGGCTTTCGCATCCACTGTCGTCACCCGCTGCTGACCTACGGCTCTTCGCAAACCGCTTCCTGATGCGGTCGCTCTATCCGGTGGCGTCGCTCCTCCTCATCGAGCTCCCGGTGTTCGGCGGCGAGCAGATCGAACAGCAGTCGATCGTACTGGCGCCCGTCGATGACGTGACATTGGCGTTGCCTGCCGATGAAGCGGAACCCGAGGCGTTCTATCGTCCGGAGCGACGGGTTGTGATCCACGGACCAGGTATTGACCGAATGAAGCCCGAGATCGCGGAACGCAAGGGTCATAAGCCTCGAGCTGGCGATGCTCGAGTAGCCCCGGTTGCGAAAGGATTTCTCGCCGGAGGCTCCCCAAAACGTTGCCGTTTTGAAAGTGCGATCGACACTGTTCAATCCCACGATCCCAATGGGGGTGTCGTCCAGATCCGACGTATACGCCCTCAGGAAATGCGCTTCGCGCTGCGTCATGATCTTGAGCAGAGGCGCCGTGACGGTTTGTTTTCCGTTCCCGAAGTCCAGCCACTGATAGTTCTCTTTTTGCGCAAGCCAACCGGCGACCCGCTCGAGAATTTCGGGTGTGTCGAGGGGGAGCAGCTTCATGTTTCGACACCCTGCGCTGCCGGCGAAGCCTCGACGTCGCGCCCGAGCGCTTCATAGGCGGCGAGCAATTTGGGCACTTCGTGAGGCCACGCGAGTTCGTTCTCCACGCGCCTGCGTCCGTACTCGCCCATCTTCGCGCGCCGCGCCGGGTCGTCCAGCAACTCCAGAAGCTTCTCCGCCAGATTCAAAGCATCGTTGTTCCGCGCATAGAGAGACGCCCGCTGCGCCGAGAAACGCCCTTCCGCGAGATCGAACTGAACGATCGGCTTGCCGAGCGCCATGTACTCCATGATCTTGTTCATGGTGGACTTGTCGTTCATGTCGTTCGCGACGTCGGGATTGACGCAGACGTCGGCGGTGTTGAGCATCGCCAGCAACTCGCTATCGGGTACGCGCCCGGTGAAAGTCACGTAGTCCGCGACGCGCAGTTCCTGCGCGATCGCCTTCATCTCTTCGAGCGAAGTGCCGCCTCCGACCAGACCGAAATGTACGTCCTCGCGCCCGTAGTAGTACACGATGTGGCGCGCGGCTTCGAGCAAATAGTCGATGCCCTCCTGCCTCCCCATCACCCCGACGTAGCCGACGAGATACTTGCGGCCGCATTTGAGCCGCACGTCGGGAGGCAGGATCTTCAGGCGCGCCAGACTCGGCCCGCTGCGTACGACGAACACCCGTTCGGGAGGCATGCCGCCGCGCGTGATCGCGATGCGCCGGTAGGACTCGTTGGTGGCGATCGATACATCGGCGGCGCGGAAGGTCCAGTACTCGAGCTTGAGCATCAGACGGTAGAAGAAATCGCGGCGGCCGAACTTCGCTTCGTAGAGCTCTGGGTTGAGATCGTGGTGATCGAAAACGAACTTCTTTCCGAG
>DATHHS010000120.1:0-2284 GCA_035317085.1 Burkholderiales bacterium | reverse complement strand
TCCGGATCGATAAGAACGATATTCGTGCCTTCGCAGTAGCTCTTCGCGTACTTGCCGCGGACACCCGATCGGATCAAATCCTCCGGATATTCGTCTCTAAGGGTACCTTTATCACCGTTCATAGGCTTTCCGCTCTCGCGGCGTCATTTGCCGTGCCGAAATCAAGCGAATGCGACCACCAGGCTTATGTGTTGTTAAGCCGCGACCTGTTCGTAGGAGAACTGCGGAATGCCAGCGCGCTGAGATGCGTGCTCCACCGTGATGGCGCACACGTTGCCCTGAGCGTCGATGTCGAGTACGGTGTTTTCATCGAGATCGCGTGTCTCCGCGACAGGCGTCTCCTTGAACTCGATGAGCAGGGTATCGGTGTCCTTGAAGTACCGGATTCTCATGGCACAAACCTTCGGTCGAAGAACGCATTGTGGACCGTTTCGCGGTCCGCGAGAAGTGTCACCCGAAGATCAGAGTCAGGTCCTGCAGATTCTTGCGGCTTAACGTCTGACTGTCACCTAAACCTGCTGAACTGACACCGTATCGCGAGCAGCGCGATTCTGCTCAGTTCTTCCCGGATCTCACACCCCCGGCAGCTTGTAATCCTTGAACTCCTGCCGCAATTTCGTCTTGAGCAGTTTTCCCGTCGCGGTGTGCGGCAGCTGCTCGACGAAGGCGACGTCGTCCGGCATCCACCACTTCGCCACTTTGCCTTTGTAGAACTCGAGCAGTTCCTCGCGGGTCACGTTCGCGCCGGGTTTTTTCACCGCCACCACCAGCGGCCGCTCGTCCCACTTGGGATGGCGCACGCCGATCACCGCGGCTTCCGCGATCGCCGGATGCGCGACGGCGATGTTCTCCAGGTCGATCGAGCTGATCCATTCGCCGCCCGACTTGATCACGTCCTTCGAGCGGTCGGTGATCTGCATGTAACCGTCCGGGTCGATGGTGGCGACGTCGCCCGTCGGGAACCAGCCGTCGCGCAACGGATTGCCGCCTTCGCCCTTGAAGTATTCGCGCAGCACCCAGGGCCCGCGAACCAGCAAATCGCCGAAGGCCTTGCCGTCGCGCGGCAGTTCCTCACCCTCGCCGTTCACGATTTTCATTTCGACGCCATAAATCGTCCGGCCCTGCTTGGATTCCACCGCGTGCTTCTTTTCGCGGGGCAGGGATTCGTGCTTCGCCTTGAGCGTGCACAAGGTGCCAAGCGGGCTCATCTCGCTCATGCCCCAGGCGTGCTGGCAGCGCACGCCGTACTCGTCCTGGAAAGTGTCGATCATCGCCGGCGGGCAGGCCGAGCCTCCCACGACCACCGTCTTCAGCGTGCTGAATTTGAGTTTGTTCTGCTTCATGTGAGCGAGCAGCGCGAGCCATACGGTGGGGACGCCCGCCGTGTGCGTGACTTTTTCCGATTCGAACAGCTCGTACAGGCTCTTGCCGTCGAGGCCCGCGCCGGGGAAAACGAGCTTCGCGCCGTTCATCGGAGAGAAATAGGGAATGCCCCAGGCGTTGACGTGGAACATGGGCACCACGGGCAGGATCACCGAGTGCGCCGAGCAGTTGAACGCGTCCGGCAGGGACGCGCCATAGGCGTGCAGCACGGTCGAGCGGTTGGCATAGAGCACGCCTTTCGGATTGCCGGTCGTTCCCGAGGTGTAGCACAGGCCCGACGCCGTCCATTCGTCCAGTTGCGGCCACTCGAAATTTCCATTCTCGGGCGCGAGCAGCTCCTCGTAGCAGAGCAGGTTCGGCAGGTTCGCCTGGGGCATGTGCGCGCGGTCGGTCATCGCGACCCAGCCCTTCACCGCCTTGCATGAGGGCGCGAGCTTCTCCGCGAGCGCGAGGAAGCTCAGGTCGAAGAAAACGTAGGCGTCTTCGGCGTGGTTCACGATGAAGGAGAGCTGGTCGGGGAAGAGGCGCGGGTTGATGGTGTGCACCACCGCGCCCATGCCCGTGATGCCGTAGTAGAGCTCGAAGTGGCGATAACCGTTCCAGGCGAGCGTGCCGACGCGATCTCCCTGCTTCACGCCCAGGCGCGCGAGAGCCTGGGCGAGTTGCTTCGAGCGCCGGTGCGCCTCGGAGTACGTATATCGGTGCACGGCGCCGGCGCCGTCCTTGTCGGGACCCTCGATGGTCCGGGAGACGATCTCGGTGTCGCCGTGGCTGCGGTCGGCGTGCGAGATCAGCGACGAGACGAGCAGCGGCATGTCCATCATGAGACCGCGCATGGTTGTCTCCAAGATTGCCGTGGGGGCCGGCGAAAATTACCCTGCGGAGAAACCCGTGTCAATCT
>DATHHS010000119.1:0-10945 GCA_035317085.1 Burkholderiales bacterium | reverse complement strand
ACGCCGTAGTTCGGCGGAAGCTGCATGCCGACGATTATCACGCGCGCGCCCTGCCGCTTCGCCGCCTGGACGATGGACGCGAGGTTGGCCTTCATCCGAACGATCGGCAACCCCCGCAGGCCGTCGTTCGCGCCGAGCTCGACGACGACGATAGCCGGCTTCGTCCTGGCGAGCGTTCCCTCGATGCGCGCGGCGCCGCCGGCCGAGGTTTCACCGCTGATGCTGGCATTGGCCACGGTATAATTTGATTTTCTTTGCTTGAGCCGCTCGCCCAGCAGAGCCACCCAGCCCGCGCTCTGGGGAATTCCGTAGGCGGACGAGAGGCTGTCCCCATACACCAGGATGGTCGGCGCGGCGAGCGCGGCGCTGCCGCCGGCGAGCAGGACGGCGAACAGAATCGATTTCATGCCTGATTCCCCCCAATCCATCATCCAGGCCACCGGGCTCTCGAAAGTCGTTCCCTTGAACGCGAACGGCGCGCCGGGGGCCAGCGAACTCGTCATTCTGCAGGACATTTCGCTCGAGGTCATGCGCGGCGAGGCGCTTGCGGTCGTCGGCGCCTCGGGGTCCGGCAAATCCACGCTCCTCGGCCTGCTCGCCGGCCTGGATACGCCGAGCGCCGGCGCGGTACGGCTCGACGGGGCGGATCTCTTCGGCCTGGACGAAGACGGCCGGGCGATGCTGCGCGCGAAGCTGCTCGGTTTCGTATTCCAGTCCTTCCAGTTGCTCCCGGCGCTGAATGCGCTGGAGAACGTGATGCTGCCTCTCGAGCTCAAAGGCGAAGCGGGCGCAGCGGACCGGGCGGCGAAAATGCTCGAGCGCGTCGGTCTCGCCGAACGACTGCGGCATTATCCGAAGACGCTCTCAGGCGGCGAACAGCAGCGCGTGGCCCTGGCCCGCGCCTTCGTCACGCAGCCGAAACTCCTTCTCGCGGACGAGCCCACCGGAAACCTCGACGCCGCGACCGGCGCCGCGGTCATCGACCTGATGTTCGAGCTCAACGCTCAAGCGCGCACCACGCTCGTGCTGGTCACCCACGACGATGCGATCGCCGGCCGCTGCGGTCGAAAAATCCGGCTGGTCGCCGGCCGGATCGACGGCGCGGGCTGATCGGCGATGCGGCGTCTCGCCCTGCGGATGCTCCTGCGCGACTGGCGCGCGGGCGAGCTGCGCGTGCTGGCGCTCGCCCTGGTGCTGGCCGTCGGAAGCGTGGCCAGCGTCGCTTTCTTCGGCGATCGCGTGCGGCAGGCGCTCACGCGCGAAGCGCACCAGGTGCTCGGCGCCGACGTACTGATGAGCGCGGACCACGCCTGGGCTGCGGAATTTCGCGACGAAATCGCGCGGCGCGGCCTCGCGCACGCCGAGAGCATGACCTTTGTCAGCATGGTGCGCGCGGGGAACGAGGCACAGCTCGCCGCGGTCAAGGCGGTGACGCCGGGCTATCCCTTGCGCGGAAAATTGCGCATCGCCTCCGGACTCAATATCCCCGACGCGGAGACCGGGGCGATTCCCGAGCGCGGCGTGCTGTGGCTGGACGAGCGGATGATGGCGGCGCTCAAAGTCCGTCCGGGCGATACGGTCGAGCTCGGCAGCACGCATTTTCGCGTCGGCGCGGTGCTGACGCTCGAGCCCGATCGCGGCGTGTCCTTCATGAACTTCGCGCCGCGCCTGATGATGCGGCTCGAGGATCTACCCGCCACGGGCCTGGTGCAGCCCGGAAGCCGCATCGGCTATCAGCTGTTCGCCGCGGGCGGGCGCGAAGCCGTTCAGGGCTTCGAGCAATGGGCGAAATCCCGCCTCGGCCGGGGCGAGCGCATCGACAGCCTGGAGAACGCGCGGCCCGAAGTGCGCGCGGGACTGGACCGCGCCCAAAACTTCCTCGGGCTCACCGCGATGCTCGCGGTCGTCCTGTCCGCGGTGGCGATCGCGCTCGGCACGCGGCGCTACACCGAGCGGCACCTCGACGGTTACGCGGTGATGCGCTGCCTGGGCGCGACGCAGTCGCAGCTCTTCGCACTGTTCGCCTGGGAGTTTCTGCTGCTCGCGCTCGCGGCGTCGGTCGCGGGTTGCGTTCTGGGATTTCTCGTACAGGCCCTGGTCGCCTGGTGGCTTGCGGCCCTTATTCCGGGTACCTTGCCGCCGCCCGGTCCGATGCCCGTGCTGCAGGGCGCGGCGACGGGACTGGTGCTCCTGCTCGGCTTTGCGCTGCCGCCGCTCCTCCAGTTGAAGGACGTTCCGGCGTTGCGCGTGATCCGGCGCGACGTCGGTCCACCGAGGCAAGGCGCGCTCGCTGTATATATAGTGGGATTGGCCGCGGTGTTCGGACTGCTGTTCTGGCAGGCGGGCGAGTTGAGGCTCGCGGGCTACGTGTTCGGCGGCTTCGCGGCGGCCTTCGGCATTTTCGCGGCGATCGCCTACGGCGCGCTGCGGCTGATCGGCCGCTTCGGCCGGGCCGGCAATGTTTCCTGGCGCTACGGCCTCGCGAACCTCCTGCGCCGCCCGCGCGCCAATGCGGTTCAGATCGTGGCGATCGCCGTGGGGCTTACCGCGATCCTCATCCTCACCCTGATCCGCGTCGACCTGCTCGACTCCTGGCGCGGGCGGCTCCCGCCGGACGCGCCCGACAGGTTCCTCGTCAACATCCAGCCCGAGCAGCGTCAGCCTCTCGACGAATTTCTCGAGCGCGCCGGCGTGAAGCGGCCGCAGACCTTCCCCATGGTGCGCGCGCGCCTCACCGCGATCAACGGAAAGCAGGTGAGCGCGGAGGATTTTTCGGAGGAACGCGCGAAGCGGCAGATCGAACGCGAATTCAACCTGACGTATCTGTCCTCGTTGCCGGTCGACAACAAGATCGCGGAGGGTGCCTGGTTCGGCCCGGACGATCTCGCGCGCGGCGCGATCTCGGTGGAGTACTGGATCGCGGAGCGCTTCGGCATCCGCAGGGGCGACACGCTCGAATTCGTCTCGGACGGCCGCAGCTTCTCGGCGCCGATCACGAGCGTGCGCAAGCTCGAGTGGGACTCGATGCGCCCGAATTTCTTCTTCATCACGACGCCTTCGATGCTCGAGGGCTTTCCGGCGAGCTACGTGGCGAGCTTTCATGCGCCTGCGGGCGACGCTCTCCTGACCTCGCGCCTGTCGCAGGCATTTCCCAACCTCACCGTGATCGACGTGAGCGTGGTCCTGCGGCAGTTGCAGTTCGTGATGGATCAGCTGATCGGCGCGGTGCAGCTAGTGTTCCTGTTCGCGCTCGCCGCGGGGGTGCTGGTGCTCTACGCGGCGCTGCTCGCGACCCAGGACGAGCGCACGCACGAGGCCGCGGTCATGCGCGCGCTGGGGGCGAGCCGCGCGCAGATTCTGGCGGCGCAGCGCGCCGAGTTCGCGGTGCTCGGCGCGATCGCCGGCTTGCTCGGCTCGTTCGGCGCGACCGCGATCGGCTGGACGCTCGCCACGCGCGTGTTCCAGCTGGATTTCATCTGGAACGGCTGGATCTGGCTGGCCGGCCCCGCGCTCGGCCTTGCTTGCGTGGTGCTGAACGCCTGGGTGGGCGCCCGCGCGGCCTTGAGCCGCCCGCCGATGGCGGCGCTGCGGGAAGCGCAGTGAATTTCAAACCCTCACCCGCTCGCTGCGCTCAAACCCTCACCCGCTCGCTGCGTTCAAACCCTCACCCGCTCGCTGCGCTCAAACCCTCACCCGCTCGCTACGCTCGCACCCTCTCCCGCTTGCGGGAGAGGGATGGGGTGAGGGGCGTTACAATGCCGCATGGTTGAAATCACTCTCGCCGTCGCCGTCGTCGCACTGATCGTCCTGCTCCGCGTGCTGCGCCGCCTGGTACTGCTCGAGCGGGATTTTCGCGATCCCGGTGCCGTGCTCGGTCCGGTACTCGAGCAGAAGCATCGCGAGATGCTGAAGGACCTGCATGAAGGGTTCACGCAGCAAGGCGATCGCCTCGGCAGAAATCTCGTCGATTCGAGCGAGCGGCTTTCCCTCAAGATCGACCAGCGCCTGGACCAGATCGCGGGCAAGGTCGACGAGCGTCTCGACGAGGGCTTCAAGAAAACCAACGAGACCTTCGTGAACGTCATGCAGCGCCTGGCGACCATAGACGAAGCGCAGAAGAAGATCGAGAGCCTGACGAGCAGCGTGGTGAGCCTGCAGGAGCTGCTCGGCGACAAGCGCTCGCGTGGCGCTTTCGGCGAAGTGCAGCTGGAGGCCCTGGTAAGGAACGTGCTGCCGCCCGCCGCATTCGAGTTTCAGTACACGCTTTCGAACGGCATGCGAGTGGATTGCGCTCTGCGCCTTCCGCCGCCTACGGGGCTGGTGACGGTGGATTCGAAGTTTCCCCTGGAGAACTACCACCGCATGTTCGACCGCGAGGTGGAGGAAGCGGAGCGCACGCTCGCGCAGCGGCAGTTCAGGGCCGACATCCGGAAGCACGTTGACGATATCGCGAAGAAGTACATCATCGCCGGCGAGACCTCCGATGGCGCGGTGATGTTCATCCCCGCGGAAGCCGTGTTCGCCGAGATCCACGCCTATCACGCCGAAGTGGTCGAGTACGCCAATGCGAAGCGCGTGTGGATCGTCTCCCCGACCACGCTGATGGCGGTGCTGAACACCGCACGCGCGGTGCTGAAGGACGTGGAGACGCGCCGGCACATCCACATCATCAAGGAGGAACTGGGCAAGCTCGGCGCCGATTTCCAGCGCTTCGACGAACGCATGAAGAAGCTCGCCGACCACATCCGCCAGGCGCACCAGGACGCCGAGGACGTGCAGGTCTCCAGCCGCAAGATCACGCAGCGCTTCCAGCAGATCGAGGCGGCGGAAATCGAGGAAAAACCCTCGGCCAACGTCGTACGCCTGGATTCGGAAAGAAAGCCCGGTGGATCCGGCTAGCCCGTGGACCACGGGGTAAGAAGCGCAGGCGCCCTGATGGAACAGATTTCCCGCCCGGATGTTTACGCCGTGAGTACCGATCAATCGACCCAGGGAGGCTTCATGAGCAGGAAAAGAACCGTGTGTATCGCATTGCTGGCCGGTGCGGCCCTTCTTGCCGCCTGCACACAGATGGCGGGCGAGGGCCGGAGCGGCGGCCTGCAGCGCATGTACGTGCTCGACTGCGGCGAAAACCAGACCAACGACCTGTCGCGCTGGTCGCCGGGATTCAACGCCGGGAAATATTTCGAATTCAGCGATCAGTGCTATCTGATCAGGCACGCAAAGGGCCTGATGCTGTGGGATTCGGGGCTCGCGGATTCCATCGTTGCCACTCCGGGCGGCGTTGTCCGGGGCGGCGGGGCGATCCGCTCCATCGTCCGGAAAACGCTCGTCTCGCAGCTCGCCGAGATCGGCGTGAAACCCGAGGAGGTGACGCACATCGCGTTCTCGCATACGCACGGCGATCACGTCGGCAACGCCAATTACTTCACCAGGGCGACGCTCTACATCCAGGAAGCCGAATACGACGCAGCTTTCGGCGCCAATCCCTCCAAATTCGGCTTCGATCCCTCCCTCTACGACAAGTTGCGCGCCAATCCGGTGGTGAAGCTGAACGGCGACTACGACGTCTTTGGCGACGCTTCCGTGATGATTCTCTCGACGCCGGGCCATACGCCCGGCCACCAGTCGCTGCTGGTGCGGCTGCCCAAGCGCGGCCCGGTGGTGCTGTCCGGGGACATGACGCACTTCCAGGAAAACTGGGTGAACCGCCGCGTTCCGGCCAACAATTTCAACAAGGATCAGAGCTTGCAGTCGATGGAGAAGATCGCCGTGCTCCTCGATGCGAGCAAGGCCCAGCTGTGGATCAACCACGACAAGGCGCAGAGCATGACTGTTCCCAGGTCGCCGCAGTACGTCGAATAAGAGATACCAACCCAGCCAAAGGAGTACGCCGGTGAGAATTTATTTTCTTCGCATGCTTTCAGGCTGCGTGGCGATCTTTTTCGCCGCCGCGGCTTTTGCCCAGGAGGACTACTCCAAAGTCGAGATCCAGACCCAGAAGCTCGCCGATACCGTCTACATGATGACCGGCGCCGGCGGGAACCTCGGCGTTTCGGTCGGCGCGGACACGGTGTTCGTGATCGACGACCAGTTCGCGCCGCTCACGCCCAAGATCCAGGCGGCGATCGCCAAGCTCAGCTCCAAGCCGGTTCAATTCGTGCTGAACACCCACTGGCACTTCGATCACACCGGCGGCAACGAGAACCTGGGCAAGGCCGGCGCGATCATCATCGCGCACGAGAACGTGAGAAAGCGGCTTTCGACCGAAGGCTTCATCGAGTTTCTGGGCATGAAGACCAAGCCCGAACCGAAAATCGCGCTGCCGGTAGTGACCTTCACGCGCGGTGTCACCTTCCACTTGAACGGCGACGATCTCGTGGTGACGCATGTTCCGCGCGCCCACACCGATGGCGACAGCATCGTCGAGTTCAGGAAGAGCAATGTCGTCCACATGGGCGACACCTTTTTCAACAAGCTTTATCCGTTCATAGACACTTCCAGCGGCGGCAGCGTCGCGGGCGTCCTCGCGGCGGCGGACGGCGTGCTCAGGACCGCGGGGGACGATACGAAGATCATCCCGGGCCATGGTCCGCTGGGGAGCAAGGCCGATCTCAAGGCCTTCCGCGATATGCTCGCGGCGATCTCGGGGAACATCCGTGCGCAGATCAAGGCGGGCAAGACGCTGGAGCAGGTGACCGCTTCCAAGCCCACCGCCAAGTACGACGAAGTCTGGGGCAAAGGCTTTCTTGCGCCCGAGAAGTTCGTCGAGATGCTTTACAAGAACCTGAAGAAATAGGCGAGGCGAGAGATTGAAAACCGGGCGCGGCGGAGGCTCGCGCCCGGTTTCTCGTTGAGGACGCCCGCTCGAGCTAGGGGCAGACCGGGGGTGGTTGCTGCGTGGAGTTGGCCGTGTTGAACGTCGCGGCTACGAAGGGTGCACCGACGAGCGTGCTGAAATCGCAAATATCGTCTCCCGTGAAGGTGCATGCGAATTTTTGAGGCACGTTGTCCCAGAAATTCTTCGCGGCAGAAATCGTGATCGGCGTTTGTGCATCCACAAACAGATCGAACGTTGTATTGCAGGAGATCACGTTCCCGCCCACGCTGCTCGCCGAGCCGCCCCCCAGATCGCCGCCGGCGACGTCGTACTGGATGCCGGTCCCATTGCCGGTGATGGTGTTGTTTTCCACCTTGCTTCCGACCCCTCCGTTGCTGAAAAAGAGGCCGGTGGAG
Source organism: Burkholderiales bacterium (assembly GCA_035317085.1). Taxonomy (GTDB): domain Bacteria; phylum Pseudomonadota; class Gammaproteobacteria; order Burkholderiales; family SG8-39; genus VBDM01. The sequence continues at coordinate 3,709 of DATHHS010000119.1, read as the reverse complement.
TTGCTCACAATCCGATTTCCAGTGACTACGTGGTTGGTCGCGGCATCGAACTCTACGGCGGCCCGGCTGCCGCCTGTGACGGTGTTGTTCCGCAGGGTGACGTTGCTGTTGATTAGCAGGAGTGCATCCCCAGAGTGGGCACTGGAGTCATGGGTGATGGTAAACCCGGCGATCGTCGATCCCGCGCCCGGGAGCACGGCAACCCCCTGGGTGACGAAGCCTGCCGGTGCCGGTCCGCTGCCGAGGATTTGGGTGGGGTTGTTAGCCAAGTCTCCCTTGTTGGCTTCGTCTCCGATCAGCAGCACGCCCGCTGGGATCGTGATCGGAAAGGTTTCCCCGTTCGGGACGTCATAGACGCCGGGTTTGACCTGAACCGTCGTGCCGCTCGTCGTGGCCCTGGTCATCGCGTAGGTGATGGTCTTGAACGGTTTGGCCTGCGTCCCGGGTTGATTTATATCATCCACGCCCATATCCGTGCCGACGGTGGAGGCGTTCACGAACAAGGTCGGACTGGGAGGGGGAGGAGCACTCACCACAGGGGGCGGATCGTCATGATGCTTCTTATCCATGGGGCAGGCGGCAAGCGCAAGCGCCGCCAGGATGACAACGGGAATTCGCGTGCGTGCGAAGGTATTCATGGGGCCTCCCCCCTTTATGTATTTGTCATGCCTAATTTCGCTGGTTCGTGTCTTGCGGTCAAGGCAACCTGGCGTGGAAATGTAAAAACTGGATGTGTTCCGGTATTTTTCCGCTGTTTGTCCGGATCATCGGGTCGGCGTTCGCGGTGTTATTTCACGGTAGCGCGAGCCGTTCTTGTGACAGGGCGTTTCGTGAAATCGTTCCGAGAGCGTTGTGTATCATGCGTGCCATGGCATGCGCTTGTTTCCGCATGACGCTGGCTTGGAACGAGCCACCGGCGTCGTCAACAGCCTGAAAATGCAACGCGAGCAAACCTCTTCGCTGCGCGATGGCGCGCTTGCCGCCACTTCTCTCCTTTTCGGCATCGTGCCCTGGGGGATCGTCGCGGGCGTCGCAATGGTGAGCGCGGGCCTGACGCAGACGCAGGCCGTCGCAATGAGTGTGCTGGTGTTCGCGGGCACGGCCCAGCTCGCGGTGCTGCCTCTCCTCGTCGCGAAGGCGCCGCTGTGGGTGATTTTCGCGACCGCCCTGATCGTGAATCTGCGTTACTTCATCTACAGCGCAGTCCTTGCACCGCACTTCGAGCATTTGTCGCGGCCCTGGCGCGTGCTCCTTTCCTATATCACCGTCGACGGCGTGTTCGCGCTCTTCGTCGGCCGATACCGGCCCGGCGACGGCAAGCCGAACAAGCACTGGTTTTATCTGGGCGGCTCGCTCCTGATGTGGGTGGCATGGCAGATCTCCTCATTGACCGGAATTTTCGCCGGCGCGCTGATCCCGAAAGAGTGGTCGCTGGAATTTGCCGCCACGCTCGGCCTGATCGCGCTGCTCATTCCGTTGCTCTTCGACCGGGCCGTGGTGTGCGGCGCATTGGCGGCCGGCGTCATGGCATTGATCGCGGCGCAATGGCCGCTGAATCTCGGGCTGCTCGCAGCCATCGTAGTCGGAGTGGCGGTCGGCCTCGCAGTCGCGCGGCTCGACCCGCGCAAGGAAGAGGGGAGGGCCTAGCGTGGCGGGGGAATCCTGGTTCGTCTGGACGCTGATTGCCGGAATGGGGCTGATCGCGTTCTTCACGCGCGCCGCGTTCATCCTGCCGGGGAGCCACCTGCGCCTGCCGCCCACGGCGGAGCGGGTGCTGCGCTACGCACCGGCCGCGGCGCTCATGGCGATCATCGTTCCCGATATCGCATCGGCGCACGGCAGCCTTTCGATCTCGATCGAGAATCCGCGCCTCGTCGGCGGACTCGTGGCATTCGCGCTCGCGGCGGCGACGCGCAGCATTCTCGCGACGATCGTCGGCGGGATGCTGGTGTTGACGCTGGTGAGGCAATTCGCGGGCTAGGTCTTCCTCAAGGATGTTCGAGCGGCAAACGCAGCGTGACACTCGTCCCGGCGCCCGGCGAAGAGCGGACTTCAACCGTACCGCCCAGGCGACGCGCGCGCTGGCGCAGGCTTTCGAGCCCGCGGCCGGGTGTGGTGCTCGATTCGTCGAATCCTATGCCGTCGTCCGAAACGCCGATCTGCAGCCAGCTTCCGTTGACCTGGGTGCCGACCGTCACGTCGCGGGCGCGCGCGTGATGCAGGGAATTGGTGAGCGCCTCCAGCACGATCCGCTGAATGTCGAGCACCGCCTTGGGCGTGAGCGACGAAAACTGCGGCAGCTCGCCCACTTGCCAGTGAAAGCGCACGCCGGAACTCTCGATCGCAGTGCGCATGCGGTGGCGCACGTTGCCGAGAATGACGCCCAGATCGCCGTCGATCGGCTCCAGGGCATCGACCGCCAGCCTCAGCTCCTGAAGCGCATCGTGCAGCCTCCGCTCGACTTCCGGCAGAGACGCTCGTCCCGACTGCACCGCGCCGAGCAAGCCGACCAGGCTCGAGCCCAGCCCGTCGTGCATATCGGCCATGATCCGCTGGCGCTCGCGCGCAAGCGCCTTCTCGTGCTCGGCCTCCTGGACCCGCGCGTAGTTCGCCTCGATTTCGCGCGCTTTTTCTGCCACGCGCCCCTCGAGCTCGAGCTTTGCGCGCTCGACCGCCGCCACCGCTTGAAAGTGCCGGTCGATGATCGTCGCGCCGATCGCGAACAGGACGAGCGGAATGTGAAAGTGCGCGAGCTGAAAGCTCTCGTAGTCTATCCAGCCCATCCACCACGCGAGGTCATGTGCGTTGAGCAGCACGGCGAGCACAAGCGAGGCAGCGAGCAACCAGAATGCCCATCTGCGCTGGCGTTGCTGCGAGCGGATCAACACGATCAGCAGGACGAAGAGCGCAGCCAGATAGGTCTCGCTCCAGTACGTGATCACCTCCCCTTGCCCGTCCTCGCTGAGGAACCACGCGAGAGCCAGGCCGGCCAGGGTGAAAGTCCACAGCGTTGCTTCGCCGATCGGCCAGCGCTTGCCCGCGACGCGCAGGCAGAGCACCAGCATCGGCGCGGCGTAGGCGAAGCGCACCGTGAAGGCGAGCGGGCCGTGGAAGAACGCCGCCGGCGTAAACACGGCGTGCAGCCAGGGGAAAGCCGTCACTGCCCACGCAAGCGCGGTGATTGCGAACCACAGCAGCGTCGTATCGCCGCGTTCTCGGAGCCAGAACGCGGCAGCGAGTACTCCGGCGAGAAGTGCCGCGGCGCCAAACATGAAAAGGGTCGTGATCTGCGTGGTGTACCGCACCTCGTAGAACGGGCGCCCTAGGGATCCCTGCGCGATCATCACCCGCGTCAGCCCCTGGCGGATCTCGGGCACCGCCACCACCCGCACGTGCAGCACGTTCCGTCCAGGCTTCAGGTTCAGCGCCGACAACGTGTGGATCATGGGCGGAGACCAGTTGCGGGCGCCCGGGTCCCCGTAGGCGACATTGGCAGAGTTCCGGTTGCCGTTGAACCAGAAATCGATCCGTCGCGCGCTGTTTCGCGGCAGGTAGGTCGAGTGGGGAATGCGGGCCTGTTCGGGCGAAAGGTCGAAGGCGAGCCGGTACCAGCCCACTTGCGCATTGCCAGGATGCGACAAGTACCAGTTGTCGGGCAGCTTCACCGGCTGCCAGGGCGCATTGTCGGGCGGCGGCGTGCGCGAGTTGT
>DATHHS010000118.1:0-5081 GCA_035317085.1 Burkholderiales bacterium | reverse complement strand
CGACCGCGCCGCCTTGCGCGATGCCGGCCTGCGCGTCTGGTCTCTGTAGCCGGGAAACGTCCTGGCGCAGCGATGCGGAATTCCGATCCCGGCCTGCCCCCGCCTCCGCTGGTGGTGGATCTCGACGGCACGCTCACGCCGACCGATACGCTGTGGGAGTCTCTCGTCCGTCTCGTCAAGCTCCACCCCGGCGCTCTCCTTTCCCTTCCCTTCTGGTTGCTGCGCGGTCGTGCCCACTTCAAGGAGCGCGTGGCGCGCAGCGCCGGCTGGAGCGGAGAGGGCGTGCCGCTGCGCGAGGAGTTGCTCGCCTATCTTCAGGAACAGAAAAAAGCGCACCGCAAGATCGTCCTGGCCACCGCTGCTCACGCCCCAATCGCGGAGACGATCGCCAAGCGCGTAGGCTTGTTCGATGCCGTCATCGCCAGCGACGGCCGTGTCAACCTGAAAGGACGGAACAAGCTCGACGCGATCAAGGAGAAGGTCGGCGAGCGCTTCGTGTACGCGGGTGACAGCCGGGCCGACATCCCGATCTGGTCGGCCGCTGAAGGGGCGATCCTGGTGGGGACATCCGCGGCCTTGAGGCGAACGGTGGCACAGCTCTCGCCGCTCGAGCGCGAGTTCGGATCCGGCCCGGGCGGCTGGCGTCTTTGGCTGCGTGCGATTCGCGTGCATCAATGGCTGAAGAACATCCTCATCTTCGTTCCCTTGCTCACGTCCTTTTCGCTATTCGACGACGGGCGCCTGGGTCTGGCGGCCCTGGCGTTTATCGCCTTTTCCCTCGCCGCTTCGGCGACCTACCTGATCAACGATCTCTGGGATCTCGACAGTGATCGCAGCCATCCCCGCAAGCGTGACAGGCCTCTTGCGAGCGGGGCCATCGGAATTCCGCAAGCGCTGGTCGCGGCGGTGGCGCTGATGCTGGCCGCGTCCGCGGTCGCGCTCGCTGTGGGATATCGGTTCGCGTTTTTGCTGCTGGTCTATGTCGTTCTCACGAGCGCCTACAGCTGGACCCTGAGGCGCTTCGTCGTTCTGGACGTCCTGACGCTTGCCTGCCTCTACATGATCAGGATCGTGTCCGGCGCGGTCGCCATCGGCGTCGCAGTGTCCTCGTGGCTCCTCGCGTTCTCTGGGTTTTTGTTTTTCGGGCTCGCGCTGGTGAAGCGCTGCGCCGAGTTGGTGACGCTGGGACAGAACGAGACGACCGCTTCGACCGGGCGCAACTACTACGTGAGCGATCTCAGGGTACTCTGGCCCATGGGGGTCGGCGCGAGCATGTGTTCCGTGGTGGTCTTCGGACTCTTCATCAGCTGGCCGGACACCGGAGTGCGCTACGCCAGCCCGGAACTCATCTGGCTCGCGGCGCTGGGCCTGATCTATTGGCTCGCCCGGCTCTGGATCAAGACCTCCCGGGGGGAAATGCACGATGATCCGATGGTATTCGCGGCTCGCGATCTGAACAGCCGGATCAACATACTGATCATGGTCCTGATCACCCTGATCTCATACTTCGTCGACCTCGACCGGTACATACCCTGGGTCCTGGGAGCCCCGTAGCCCGTACACCCGGGAAACGGAAATACCCGCGGGAAACTATTTCCCGTCAACGATGGCGTCTTCCGGCGGCTTTCAGGAAGCGGGCTTGCGCCAAACGGTCGCCAGCCACGGCTGTTCCTCGCGGGGCAATCCGGCGGGCCGGTAGTAGTGATCGAGCTCGACGAAGCCCGCGTCCGACATCCAGCGGCGCCACGCCGGGAGATCGTGGTAAGCGCCGTAGCGCCCGCGATTCCAGCCCTCCTCGTTCGCGCCGCGCGGATTGGAGCTGAACAGCACGCCGCCGGGCTTGAGCGTGGCGCGCAATTGACGCAACACGCGCGGCAGTTCCTGAGAGGGGACGTGAAACAGCGAGGCGTTGGCGAACACGCCGTCGAAGCGCGCGTCCGGCAGATCGAGCTTGAGGAAATCCTGCTGCCACACCTCGCAGCCTGCGTCCGCGCGTGCCATCGCAACGAAGCGCGCCGCACCCTCCAGCCCGACGGCCAGGTGGCCGAGCGCGGTGAACGCCTTCAAGTCGCGCCCCGGCCCGCAGCCGAAATCGAGAATCGCGAACGGCGGCTCGCCCCCGATGTGGCGCAGCAGCGCGGCGATGTTCTGGCTGACGTCGTGATCGCGCGTGCCCTCGCGGAAGTCCTCGGCGCGCAGATCATAGTGCTCCAGCGTCACGCTGGAGATTTTGTCGAGGTCGTGCGGATCGAGTTTAGCGATGCGACTTGGTGTACCTGGGGAGGAGAGGTTGTCCTGGCCGGGTGCTGAACGTGTACCGCCTGCATTTCGTGCACCTGAACCAGCCGTCGCTGGTGCTCCCGTCGGCTCGCGTGATGACTTCGGGTTCGTATGCATTGGCGCCGCACACAGGGCAACTGGGCAAGGGAGCGGGTGACTCGGGCATGGGTGCGCTCCCGCGGGAGCGACAGGAGCGCCCGCCAGGAACGTTGAAGGATTATACGGAGTTCCGCCGGCCGGCGTCTCCCGAATCTACCGAAGCTGCGGCCCGATGCTCGACCTCGAAGCCCGCCGCGATCCAGGCATCCAGCCCGCCGTGCAGCGGGCGCACTTTGGTGTAGCCGAGCCCGATCAGTTTTTTTGCGACTTGTGCCGCCGAGGCCTCGTTGGGGCAGGTGCAGTAGAAAATGATTTCACGATCGGCCGGCAGCCGATCGAGCTGCTTGTCCACCTCGGCGATGTCCATGGCCAGGGCGCCCGGAATGAAACGCCGGTCGAGCTCGCGCGTAACGGACGAGCGCACGTCCACCACCACCGGGCGCTTGCCTCCGTCCATCAGCGCGCGCAGTTCATCGACCCCGATGCGCGCGACGCGCAGCATCTTGTAGAAGCGCCGCCGCTCCCACCACTTGAAGGCGATGTATCCGGCGAGCAGCACGCCGATCGCCTCGACCGCCAGAGTGCCGAGCCCTTCCATGCGCAGGACGAGTTCGCTGATCTGGGAATGGAACACCATTCCCGCGCCGATTGCGACGCCCGCCCAGATCACCACGCCCAGGCCGTTCAGCAGCAGGAAAGACGGCCAGTTGAGCCGCATCGCGCCCGCGAGCGGCGGCGCGATGGTCGAGAGGCCCGGGATGAACTTCGACAGCACCAGCGTCAGCTTCCCCCAGCGCTCGAAGCGGAACTCCGTCTGGCGCACGCAGGAATCGGGCGAAAGCGACAGGCGGCACAGGAGTTTCATCACGCGGCGGCCGTAGCGCCGGCCCGCGAGATACCAGAGCGCGTCGCCGATCATGCACGCAACGAACGCGACGCCGAAAACCGAGAGAGGCGAAAACTGTCCTTCGGAGGCCAAGGCGCCCGCGACGATGAGCGTCGGGATCGCAGGAATCGGCAGGCCGATCTGCTCGGCCAGCACGTTCGCGAAAACCAGGACGAGGCCGTATTGGGTGATCAAGCGGTTCATGAGTGAGAGAGCTGTCTTGCGCCTGTCGAATCGCGCCGATCAGTCGCCGGTGAAACGCCGGATCATGCGCCGGTCGCGCTTGGTGGGCCGGCCATGCGCGTCATGCGCCGGATGCGGCCCGGCGCGGCGCATCGCGATCATGTACTCGCGCCTCGCGCGGCTGTCGTCGCTCTCTGTATACAACAGCACCGCCTCGGCCGCCGGGCCGCGCTTGAGCGTCACGGCACGCACTTCGATCATCCAGTGCAGTTCGCCGGCGCGCACTTCGAGTTGGTCGCCGGTCTTCACGTCCTTGCCCGGTTTCACGCGCTCGCCGTTGAGTTTCACCTTGCCGCCCTCCACCGCCCGCGCGGCCAGGCTGCGCGTCTTGTAAAAGCGCGCCGCCCACAGCCACTTGTCGATGCGGAGACGCCCGGGCGGGTCAGTGTGACTGTCGGTGTCGCTGGAATGCGCCGCCATGTCTACCGACGGGATCTGCTTTCCGGGAAACTCTAGCGAGCGGACCGGCCGAAGCTCTTGCAGTACTCCGCCGGCCCCTGCCAGTTCTGCTCGTCGACGCGCCCGGCCTTGAAAATCAGCGTGCGCTCGCAGCGCACCGGCTCGCCGCCGCCGGAACCGAACATCATGCCGGTGCCGATACCTATCCCGCCTCCTCCGCCGCCGCCGATCCCGAAACCGACCGCCGAGCTTCCCCGGGAGCCCACGCTGTCCGACACCCAGGTGTACACGTCGCGTCCGTCCGTGAGCTTGGTGCTGCGCGCGGGCGTCCCCCAGCGCAACACCACTTCGTCGTAGGTCGCGCCGGACCAACTGTCTGTGGCTTCGGTGAGCCCGCCGCCCGGGGTGGCACAGCCGGCGAGCAGAACTGCGATCAGCGCTGCGAATCTCATAAATCCTCCATCGAAATGAAAACGCCCCGGGGATTTTCTCCCGGGGCGCCGTCCTGCTGTAAGGCACGCCGGCCTACCGGCGGGCGGAAATCCCAAGCCTGCGGGTCGATCCGCTGTTCGAGGTCGGTAGTCCGGTCCTGCCTTGTTGATCTCTCATTGGATCACCTCCTTTCGAAATTGTGGAAATGGAAGTCTAGCATGCTCACTTGGGCGGATTTGATCCTCCGGCTACTTCCGCGGCGTGGGGTTTTGACGTATTGTTGTAGCCCCCGAACAAATCGATAGGGAGAAAACCCATGACACGGATTTCCGCAGGACTGCAAGTGCTTGTACTCGTCGCCGGCGCTGCTGCGACGGGAGCCCAAGCGCAGGGGCTGGTCACCACGCAGAAATTGTCGGCGGCGCTGGCGAATGAGCTGGTCGGCGAATCGGTCGCGGCCTGCGCGCAGAAGGGTTATTCAGTGGTTGCGGTGGTCGTCGATCTCGACGGCGTCCGCCAGGCCTTGTTGCGCGGCAACGGGGCGCCGATCCACTCGATGGACAACGCCTTCTACAAGGCCTACTCGGCGGCATCGATCACGCTGGGACGGAAGGAAGGCAGCACGAAGGAGGTCGCCGACCGGATGGCAAAGGCCGCTCCGAGCGCGGTGCCGCAGACGCCGCTGCCCAACGTCACTTATGCGCAGGGCGGCGTGACCATCATGTCCGGCGGCGCCGCGATC
>DATHHS010000117.1:0-27939 GCA_035317085.1 Burkholderiales bacterium | reverse complement strand
CCGACAATGAGGTCTGAACCCCGCTCCAAACTATTCGCCGCACGAATCAGTCGCACGGCGGCGATGCCATTCATCATGGTAACGGCGCTGGTCGACATGATCTCGATTGGCCTGATCATTCCTGTGTTGCCGGCGCTGGTGGGCAGTTTGACGGGAACGCAGACCGATCAGGCACTTTGGTACGGTGTCGTCACATTCTCGTTTAGTTTGGCGAATTTTTTTGGATCGCCATTTCTGGGTGCGCTATCCGACAGCTACGGCCGCCGGCCCGTGTTGCTGATCGGATTTTCCGGCCTGATGCTGAGCTTCTTTACCACGGCGTTGGCGACATCGATCGCCATGTTGATCGGCATACGGCTGGTGGCCGGCGCCATGCAGGCCAATCTGTCGGTGGCCAGCGCCTATGTGGCTGACATCACCCCGCCTGAACAGCGGGCCAAGCGCTTCGGTATGTTGGGAGCAATGTTCGGCGTCGGGTTCATTCTCGGTCCCGTGATCGGTGGACTGTTGGGCGCCATCAATTTGCGGCTGCCGTTTTATGCGGCCGGCAGTCTCGCGTTGCTCAACCTCCTGTACGGCTATTTTGTCTTGCCCGAATCATTGCCTCAGAGCCGCAGGCACGCATTTGAATGGAAGGCCGCAAATCCGCTCAGTGCGCTGCGGCGGTTGACCCAATTGAAGGACGTCGCACCGCTGGCCGTCGTCGTGGCTTGCTGCGGGCTCGCGCAATTTGTGCTCTATACCTGTTGGGTGCTCTACACCACCTTCAAATTCGGCTGGGGACCCCAGGAGAATGGTTGGTCACTCGCCGCGGTGGGCGTGGTCACCGCCGTCGTGCAAGGGTTATTGTTGGGCCGCATCCTGCAGCGGATCAGCGTGCGGCGGCTGGCGGTATTGGGATTGATCTCCTCTATGTTTGCCTACGCCCTATGGGGCGCTGCCACTCACGGCTGGATGATGTACGCGATCATCTTCGTCAATCTGCTTGGCGCAACCGTGTCATCGACCATTCAAAGCATTATCTCAAGCGCCGCAGACGCACAGAATCAGGGAAAGACGCTGGGCGCAGTGGGCGGCATCAATAGCCTGATGGCCGTGATCGCACCCGCCATCGGCGCGCCGTTGCTGACGATGGTGTCTCATCTTCCCAAAGGCGACTGGCGCATCGGCGCGCCGTTCTACTTCTGCGCCGCGCTCCAGGCCGCGGCGCTGTTGCTGGCGGTGTCTCACTTCCGCAAGGAACGCAGCGAACGCGCGGCGGCAACGGCGGGTTGATCTTGCAATCCGGTGCAATCGGAACGAAACTGCTTTCGCACCAAGGAGGAAAATCATGAAAAACGTTCAGATCGCGCTCGCCGCTCTTTCGCTCGCGCTGATTAACTCCGCCACGGCGCAGAGTCTCCGAAACCAGATGGTCGGCACCTGGGATTTCGTGGTCGCCGAGGTCAAGGCGCCCGACGGAAAGAAGTCGTACCCCTTCGGCGAGACGCCTAAGGGCATGCTCATCTTCACTTCCGACGGCCGCTTCGCGCAGATTCACGTTGCGAGCGACCTGCCGAAGATCGCTTCGAACAACCGTCTCACGGGGACGCCCGAGGAGTACGCGGACATCATGCGCCGCAGTATCTCGGTGTTCGGCACGTACACGGTGGACGAGCAGAAGAAGACGGTCACTTATCACATCGTTTCCGCTTCTTTCCCCAACTGGCAGGGCGAATCGCAGACGCGCACGATCGACAAACTCACTGCCGACGAATTCGTCAACACCAATCCGAACGTGGCCGGAGGCCGCGGCTCGGCGTCGAATTTCTACACACGGGCGAAGTAAGGCACCGAACTATTTAATATCGCGACGGCCAGTCCGCTTGACGCACTATAACGCACCGCGTTATAGTCGCGCATGATCCTGAGCTTCCGCTCGAAGGAAGCTGAAAAAATCTGGCGCGGCGAGCGATCGAGCCGCCTTCCCGGGGCTATCCAGGACGTAGCGCGCCGGAAGCTGCGGATGCTGAACAGCTCGCGGCGCCTCGACGATTTGCGGGTGCCGCCCGCCAACCGGCTCGAGGCCCTGAAGGGCGACCGCAAGGGGCAGTACAGCATCAGGATCAACGACCAGTGGCGCGTCTGCTTCCGCTGGACCGAGGCCGGTGCGGCCGATGTGGATATCGTGGACTATCACTAGAGGAGCGTATGGCAAAGCGGCTGCGCAACATCCATCCCGGCGAGGTCCTGCTCGAGGAATTCCTCGGGCCCATGGGGATCAGCCAGAACGCGCTCGCCCGCGCGACCGGTGTGCCCCCCCGCCGCATCAACGAGATCGTGCTTGGCAAGCGCGCGCTGAGCGCCGACACGGCGCTGCGCCTCGCGGTCTTCTTCGGCACTTCGGAAGGTTTCTGGCTGGGGCTCCAGGCGGACTACGATCTTGAGGAAGCGCGACTGGGCATGGGCAAGGAATTGCTGCGCGTGGAGCAGGCACGCGCCGAGTATGCGGTCGAGCGAAAGAGCCGGGCGTAACGAGGTAGGAAATGGCGAACCGCAGACTGCGTAAGGAATTGCTCGAAACGGCGCGTGGGCTGTACAAGCTGGGCGCGGTCGACGACAAGACGATGCGCGAATTGTGGATCAAAGAGGCCAAGGACCGACTCGCCGCCCATCGCCGCGGGGAGATCAAGGCGATTCCGCTGGAGCATGTGCTGGCGAAGTACCGCGGGAAGTGAAGGAACGGGAAACCCCATGGATCTCGAACTGAAGGACAAGGTGGCGATCGTCACCGGCGGCACGCAGGGCATCGGCAAGGCGACGGCGATGCGGCTCGCGAAGGAGGGCGCACGCGTGGTGATCGCCGCGCGCGGGCGCGAACGGCTGGACAGCGTGGCGGCCGAGATCCGCGCCTCAGGCGGCAAGGTGGCCGCGGTGCAGGCGGATGTCGGCCGGGCGGAGGATTGCGAGCGCCTGGTGGCCGAGGCCTTGAAGGCCTTCGGACGGATCGACATCCTCGTCAACAACGCCGGCACTTCGTCCACGGGCGAATTCGAATCGGTGACCGACGAGCTCTGGCAGACGGACTTCGATCTCAAGCTCTTCGCCGCGATCCGCCTTTCGCGCCTGGCGATCCCGCACATGAAAAAACAGGGCGGAGGCCGCATCGTCAACATCACTACCATCGGCGCCAAGCAGCCGCGCGCCAAGTCCATGCCGACCACGGTGACGCGCGCCGCGGGGCTCGCGCTCACCAAGGCCTTGTCCAAGGAGTACGCGCCGCACAACATCCTGGTGAACACCGTGTCCCTGGGCCTGGTGCGCGCCGGGCAGCACGAAAAAAAGGCCGAGAAGGCCGGCGTTCCGGTCGAAAAAATTTATGCGGACATGGCCAAGGACATCCCGCTCGGCCGCGTCGGCCGCGCCGAGGAAGTCGCCAATGTGATCGCTTTCCTCGCCTCCGAGGCGGCGAGCTACGTCACCGGCACCAGCATCAACCTCGACGGCGGGGCTTCGGGCGTGCTGTAGCTGCCGGCGGCGAACCCGAAAGTGGAAATTCCGGGTTTCGCCCCCATCTGGTCTGTTCCGAAAGGAAGGCCATGACCACGACCGACAACTTCGACAAGCTGCGTCACGCGCTGCTGCAGCTCCATAAGACCCTGCTGGACGCCCAGCGCATCCGCTACGAGCGCGAGAACGGCCGCGTGGAATCCCGGGGCGAGTTGCTGGATCTGGTGCTCCAGGATGCGTCCTTCGAATGGCTGCGCGTGCTGTCGGCGCTGATCGCGCGGCTGGACGAGTTGTCCGAGGCGGACAAGACGGACGGCGAGGATGCGGACGCGGGTGCGGAGCTTCGCGGGGTGATCGAGAAGCTGCGCACGCTGGTGCGCTTCGAGGGCAACAGCGGGTTCACCGATCCCTACCGGGAAATCATCGAAGCCGTGCCCGATGCGCTGGTCGCGCACGTCCAGCTCTCGCGCCTGCTGGCGGAGTTCGGGACGGCCGGCGGGGTCGGGTGAAGGACTCGCGTAGTTCCTGACGCGATGACGAGGTCGCGGGAGCGGCCCGTCAGGCGGAGCGCTGTTTTGCGGACGGGGGCGCGTCGGAAGTAGAACCCCGTTCCGCGCGGCGCGAAGCCATGAATGCCGCGCGCTCGCCCACCGCCCTGAGCAGCGCGGCGCCGAATTTCGGGCTCTTTTTCACCAGGTGCAGGAACATGTGGCGGCTCATCGCGAGCAGCGCGCAGTTGGTTTCGGCGACGGCAGTAGCGAGCCGCGGTGTGCGATCGATGAGCGACATTTCGCCGAATACGCCGCCCGGCCCGGCTTTTTCGACGAGGGAATCGCCGATGCTGATCGCCACGCGGCCTTTGAGCACCACAAACAGGCCCACGCCCACCTGCCCTTCCCGGATGACGATCCTTCCGGCCGGGTAGCGGAAACGCGCCGCGGGGCCGAGCACCTGCGCGAGATCGGCGAGCAGCTGCTTGTCCAGCGCGGCGGCTCGTCTCCAGCCGGCGTGCGGCGAAACGGCGCCGCCGGCGATCGCATCGCGCAGACGGTTTGCCATGATGCTCATCAGCATGAGCGCGAACCCCGGGTTCCTGCCGAGCGCGGCGCGAAACTGCCGGTCGCCCAGGCCGATCACCCGGCAATCGCTGTTCGCCACCGCCGACGCGCTGCGCGGCCTCTGGCCCATCGAGGCCCTCTCGCCGAAAATCTCGCCGGCCCGGATGGTGTCGATGAGCTCGTCTTTCGCGACAATGCCGACTTCGCCCTTCAGGAGAAGGCAGATCGTATTGCGCGGCGAGGGCTTCCCTTTGCGGCTTGCGGAGAAAATGGTCGCGCCCTTGGCGAAGGTCCGCGGCTTGCCCGCGGACTGGAAGAAATCCAGCGCGACTGCCGGGTCGTAGAGGGAAGCGCTCCTGGAATTGCCGGGCTTCGTCCTGACCAAAATTTTCTCCTCCCGGAGTGGGCCGTTTTTTTGCGGCGTGCGCTTCGCGCCCCGCCGGACCCAGCCTAGCCGGGATTATGCCTGCGGCTCGAGAGGGGAAAGGGGAAATGACGCCGCGGGGCGGTCATATTGCATACTTCGCATCGGTCGTGCGCGGCAATGGTGCTTCCGCTAGCGGTTCCCGTCGTGCCGCACGATGACGACGCGCGGGGGGCCGAACAACAGGCTGCTCGCCGCCCAGGCGATCAGCCCGTAGACGATCGCGCCCAGCACCGCGGACCAGAATCCGGCGACGGTGAATCCGTGCACGAAGGACGCGACGAACCAGAACATCAGCCCGTTGATCACGAAAATGAAGAGGCCGAGCGTGAGGACGGTAGCGGGCAGGGTGAGCAGCACGACGAGCGGCCGGATCAGCGTATTCACGAACCCCAGCAGGAGCGCTGCGACGAGCGCGGTGGTGAAGCTGTCGACCTGCACCGAGGGCACGACGTAAGGCAGGGCGAGCAGCGCAAGCGCGTTGATCAGCCAGACGAGGATGAGGTTGCGGCGGGTCATGGAAACGCAAGCATAACAGGCCTGGATTAGAATCCACGGACTTCAAGTCCGAAGCGACCCATCACCACAAGGAGCATCTGCATGTTGACGCTTTTCTACGCCCCCGGCGCCTGTTCCATGGCCTCCCACATCGTGCTCGAGGAGAGCGGCGAGAAGTACCAGGCCAAGCGCATGGATCTCGCGAAGGGCGAGCAACGTACTCCGGAGTACATGAAGATCCATCCGCTCGGCCGCGTGCCGGCGCTCAAGCTGGACGAAGGCTCGCCGCTCACCGAGAACACGGCCATCCTGCCTTTCCTCGGTAAGCGCTTCGGCCTGTGGCCGACCGACACCTTGAAGGAGGCGCAGGCGCTTTCGGTCATCGGTTTTTTTGCCTCGAGCGTGCATCCCGCGCACGGCCACATCGGCCGGCCCGAGCGCTACACCGAAGACAAGGCGGCCTTCCCCGGTTTGCAGGCGATGGGCAAGAAGAGCTTCCACGAATATCTCAAGCAGATCGACGCGATGTACGCGGGGCGCGAGTGGCTGTCCGACAAGTATTCGGTGCTCGACCCCTATGCCTTCGTGTTCTACACCTGGGGCGTGAAGCGCGAGCTGCCGGTGGCGGAACTGAAGAACTACAGCGCGCTCAAGGACCGCATGGCCAAGCGCCCGGCGGTGCAGCGCGTCGTCGCGGACGAGGGCGTCAAGCTGTAGCGACCTTAAACACGGGCAGGGCAAGCTGTCCGGCCTGGATTAGAATCCCCGCCGGGAGCTTGCCCAGGAAGAGGAGAAGACGATGGCACGCAAGGATACCGAGCCGAAAGCCGGCCGCCGCAAATTTCTAACCGGGTTCGTCGCTGCAGGCGCCGCGACAGCAATGACGCCCGTGCGCTCTGCCGATGTCGTGGCGCAAAACGCGCCGCGCGCTCCGTCGGCGCTGCCGCCCTCGGCGAAGGCCGCCGAGGCCGAGACCGGAACGCCGCGGGAGCTCGCGCGCGTCAAAGGCATCCCCGGCTCCGACTTCATGGTCGACGTCATCAAGTCGCTCGACATCAAATACCTGCCGGCGAACTGCGCCTCCAGCTATCGCGCCATCCACGAGTCGCTGATCAACTACGGCGGCAACAAGATGCCGGAGTTCCTCACCTGCATGCACGAGGAGTCCGCGGTCGGCATGGCGCACGGCTACTTCAAGGTCGCCGGCAAGCCGCTGATGACGCTGTGCCACGGCACGGTCGGCCTGCAGCACGCCACCATGGGTATCTACAACGCCTGGTGCGACCGCGTGCCGGTGATCATCGTCGGCGGCAACGAGCTGGACGCCGCGCACCGGCCGCCGGGCGTGCCGACCTTTCACTCCGCGCAGGACATCAACGCGCTGGTGCGCGACTTCACCAAGTGGGACGACACGCCGGTGTCCTTGCAGCACTTCGCGCAGTCCTTCGTGCGCGCGTACAAGATCTCGATGACGCCGCCCTACGGTCCGGTAATGATCTCGCTCGACGCCGGCCTGCAGCAGGAGCCGATGAAGGAGCAGGGCGAGGAGAAACCGTACGTCCCGCGCTACGTGCCGACCGCGCCGCCGCAGGGCGACACGGGCGCGGTGAAGGAAGCGGCGCGGCTGCTGGCGGGCGCGCAGAACCCGGTGATCGTCGTCGATCGCGCGGCGCGCACGGCGAACGGCATGGCGCTGCTGGTGCAGCTCGCCGAGCTCCTGCAGGCGCGGGTGATCGACCAGGGCGGCCGGATGAACTTCCCGAGGACGCATTACCTCTCGGCGCCGCCGACGGCCGTGAACAACGCCGACGTCATCATCGGCATGGAGCTCTCGGACTTCTGGGCGACGGTGAATTCGTATACGGACAACGGCGAGAACGGCGGCATCGGGACGAACGGGACGCGCATCAAGCGCGACACCAAGCTCATCAGCATCAGCTCGGTCGAGCTCAACACCAAGGCGAACTACCAGGACTTCCAGCGCTTCCAGGTCATCGACGTGCCGATGGCGGGCGACGCGGAGGCGACGCTCCCCGCGCTGATCGAAGCGGTGAAGCAGGCGATCCCCAACGATCGCAAATCGGCGATCGAAAAGCGCGGCGAGGCCGCGAGGAAAGCCTCCGCCGAGGGCCACGAGCGCACGCGCGCGGCGGCGGCGGTCGCCTGGGACGCGAGCCCGATCAGCACGGCGCGCCTGTGCATGGAGTTGTATGGAGCGATCAAGACTCTCGACTGGTCGCTGGTGGCTTCCGAAGGCAACGTCAGCAACTGGCCGAACCGGCTCTGGCCGATGGAGAAGTACCACCACTGGCTCGGCCGCTCGGGCGGCTACGGCGTGGGCTACGGCGCGCCGGGATCGGTGGGCGCGGCGCTCGCCAACCGCGACCTGGGCCGCTTCTCGGTCAGCATCCAGTCCGACGGCGACCTGATGTACGCGCCCGGCGTGCTGTGGACCGCGGCCAAGCACAAGATTCCGCTGCTCGCGGTGATGCACAACAACCGCGGCTATCACCAGGAGGTGATGCACGTGCAGCGCCTGTCGAATTTCCGCAATCGCGTCGCCAACCACGGCGGCGACATGGGCCCGGTCGGCACCAGCATCCAGAACCCGGACGTCGAATACCACAAGCTCGCCGAATCGATGGGCTGGTGGGGGAAAGGTCCGATCAAGGATCCGGCGCAGCTCGGGCCCGCGCTGCGCGAGGCCGTGAAGGTGGTGCAGTCGGGCCAGCCGGCCCTGCTCAACGTCTGGACGCAACCGCGTTGAGGAAACGCTGAATACGGTCATCCCCGCGGAAGCGGGGATCCAGCGACTGCTCGAACTTCCTGGATTCCCGCATTCGCGGGAATGACGACACCCGACTTGATCGAGCTTCCAAGAGAGGAGACTGGCTTATGAGTTTTGTTCGTTTGCGTATATTCGCGGTGCTCGCCGCCGTCCTCGTCGCTCCGCTTGCCGTGGCGGCCGGGTCGGCCGAAAAGGGCAAGGTCGCCTTCGTGGATCACGGTTGCTGGCAGTGTCACGGATTCGCAGGGCAGGGCGGCGTGACCGGCCCGAAGCTCGCGCCGAATCCGATCCCGCCCGAGGCGCTCTCGGCCTTCGTGCGTTTCACCAACGGCGGCATGCCTCCCTATCAGAAGGCGATCCTGTCGGACGGGGACCTCGCCGACATTTACGCTTACCTGCAATCGATACCGAAGGGGCCGGACTACAAGAGCATTCCGCTGCTCAACCCGTAGCGGGACGGAAAAAAACGGCCGGGGCTTTCACTCCGGCCGTTCAAGTAGCAGCTGGCTCATCAATCGAAGCTGACGATCTCCACCCAGTTCGAGCCCTTGCCGGTCGGATACTGCTTCAACAGCTTGAGCGCGCCGCTCGACTGATCGATCGCATAGACCGAAATCGTCTCCGATTTTTCTCCGGAGGCGACGAGGTATTTTCCCTTGGGATCGATCGCGAATCCGCGCGGCTGCTTCTCGGTCGGCGTGCTCGAGAGGTAGCTGAGTTTTCCGCTCGCCGCATCGACGCTGAACGCGGCAAGGGTGCTCGTCGTGCGCTCCGAGGCGTACAGAAACTTTCCGCCCGGGGCGAGGTGCAGATCCGCGGCCCAGATGTCGTTTTCGGTATTGCGCGGCGGCGGAGTGTTGGATCCGGCGGGGCCGATCGCGCCGCGCGGCGCGCCGGGCACGAGTTTCGCGTCGGGCGGCACCGCGGAGGCCGAGCTTACTTCAGTCAGCAATCCGGTCTTGCCATCCAGGGAGAGCGTCGTCACCGTGCCCACGAGCTCGGAGAGAAGGTATACGAACTTGTTGTCCGGAGAAAAGATGAAGTGGCGCGGGCCGGTCCCCGATTTCATCTGCACCACCGCGGGCGTGTTCGAGGTCAGGCGTCCGGTCTTCTCGTCGAATACAAACTGGAAGATCTGGTCGGTGCCGAGGTTCGGGACGTAGACGTAGCGGTTCGAGGCGTCCACGAGGATCGAGTGGGCGTTGCGGCCGACAGTGATCACCTGCGGCTCCGCCAGGACGCGCCCGTCGCCGCCGACCGCGTTGACACTGACAAGGCCGGCGCCATAGGACGCGCCGAAGAGGAAACGCCCGTTGCGGTCGAGCGAGATGTACGGGAAGCTCTCGGCCAAGGGCGCGCTGGACAGAGGCTTCAAGGCGCCCGAGCCCGAGTCGATCGAATAGACGTGCACCGTAAAGGGCTTGGAGCGCGAGACCGCGTAGAGCAGGCGCCGGTTCGGGCTCACCGCCATCGGCATCACCACTTTCGCCGCCTGAGCGCGCGCCAGCGGCGCGAGCGCCCCGTCGGCCTGCATGCCATAGGCGCCGATCTCGCCGTCGTCGGCGTTCGAGACGTAGACGAAGGTTCCCGCCAGAGCCGAGGCGCTTGCCAGTGCCGACATGGCGATGACCCCCTGGGTGAGTTTCGAGAATGTTTTCATTGTTGCCTCCCTTTAAGCGTTCATGCGGGTGAAGTGTATCGCGTCCGGATCCGCTCCCGCGTCATCTCCGCCAGCTTGCTGATCCCCAGCAGCGCCATGTCGCGTTCGATCTCATCGCGCAGGAGCCCGATCCCGTGGCGCACGCCGGCCTCGCCGCCGATGGCCGCCGCGTAGAGGAAGGGCCGGCCGACGAAGACGAACTGCGCGCCCAGGGCGAGCGCCTTCAGGACATCGGTGCCGCGGCGGATGCCGCCGTCCATCATCACCGTCATGCCGCCCGCCTGCGCGACCACTGCGGGAAGCGCGCGCAAGGGCGCCGCGGCGCCGTCGAGCTGCCTGCCGCCGTGGTTGGATACGATGACGCCGTCGACGCCGCTCTCGCGGGCGATGCGCGCGTCCTCCGGATCGAGCACGCCTTTTAGAACCAGGCGCCCCTTCCACAGCCTGCGCATCAGCTCGAGGTGCGTCCATGCGAGCCGGTCGCGCTGGCCGTCCCCGCGGTCGAGCTTGGTGATGAGCGGGATGCGCGCGCCCATGTTCTCGAAGTGCGGCACGCCGTGCACGAGGAGCGTGCGCAGGAACATTCCGAAAAGCCAGCGCGGGTGGAGCGCGCAGTCCCACGCGAGGCGAGCCGTTGGCCGCAGCGGCCGGCTGAAGCCGCTCCTCACGTTGTTCTCGCGGTTCGCGCTTACCGGGACGTCGGCGGTGAGGACGAGCGTGTCGAAGCCTCCACGCGCGACGCGCTCGATCAGGCGTTCGATCGGCCTGGTCTCGCCCGGCAGGTAGGCCTGGAACCAGGCGGTGCCGCCGGCCGCGCGTACGTCTTCCAGGCGCGCGAGCGACGCGCCGCTCATGATCATCGGGATGTTGGCCGCCGCCGCTGCGCGCGCGAGCACGATATCGCCCTGATACGCGGCCATGGAAGTGCCGCCCATCGGGGCGAAGCCGAAGGGCGCGTCGTAGCCGCGGCCGAAGAGCGTGGTCCTGGCCGTGCGCGTGGAGACGTCCACCAGCACGCGCGGGCTGAACTCGATCTCGTCGAATACGGCGCGGTTCGCGCGCAGCGACGCATTGGTCTCCGCGCCGCCCGACACGTAGCCGAACATCGGCCTTGGCAGGTAGCGGCGCGCCGGGGCCTCGAAATCGTCGAGCGCGAGGATGCGCGCGAGGGTGCGCGGCAGCGCCTTGTCCGCGCGCCTTGAGGCGATCGAGCGCGGTGCGCCGGGGACCGCCGCGGAGACGGGGTGGCTTGCGTCGCGGGTATCGGGCATGAGCTTCAAGCCGGTGAAGAAAACTCCCCGCGATTGTAGAGGGGTTTGCCGCGCGGCGGAACACCGGCCATGGAATATGATGCCCGCAAGGTGGTACGCACGAAATGAAAATCTCCGTTGTCGTCCCCGCGTTCAACGAAGAGCGGCTGCTGTCCGGCGCGCTCTCCAGCATCTGCGCGGCGATGGAGGGATTCGACCGGCTCGGCTGGGCGTCCGAGCTGATCGTGTGCGACAACAATTCCACCGACCGCACGGCGGAGATCGCGAAGAGCGCGGGAGCGCAGGTCGTATTCGAGCCGGTGAACCAGATCAGCCGCGCGCGCAACACCGGCGCCGCTCGCGCCGGCGGGGACTGGATCGTTTTCGTGGATGCCGATTCCTATCCCACGCCGGAGCTTTTTCTGGAAGCGGCGGACGCCATCCGCGCGGGCTGTCTGGCCGGCGGAAGCACCATCGCCTATGACGACCCGCCTCGCGGGGTCGCGCTGGCGATCGGAATCTGGAACGCCCTCAGCAGGATCAACAAGTGGGCGGCGGGCTCGTTCATCTTTTGCGAGGCGGCGGCGTTCCGCGAGGCCGGGGGCTTCAGCGAGGAGCTGTACGCGAGCGAGGAGCTCGATCTGTTCCGGCGCCTGAAGCGCATGGCCCGGCGCGAAGGGCGAACCATCGCGATCCTTCACCGCCATCCCTTGCGGACGAGCGACCGCAAGCTGCGCCTCTACGGCTGGCGCGAGTTTTTGCGGTTCATGGTGAAGACCGTAGTGTCGCGCGGGCGCAGCTTGCGCAACCGGCGGGATTGCTTCACCTGGTACGACGGCCGGCGATGACGAGCGCCGGCCGGTCGGTCCCGAGACTCTTCTCCTACTAGGAGGCCTGGGCCTTCAACTGCGCTTTGGATTTCCTGCCGGGAGCGGCAGGCGGAATATAGCCCGCGATCCGGCAGAGCAAACCCTCGCTCCTCTTGCCGTTGTTGAATCGGATCGACTGGCACATGATGACCTCGCCCCGGGCCGACAGCGTGGATACGTGGAGCCGCACTTTTTCAAGCGAGATTCCCGTGTCTGTTGCGATCTCCGAGTCGAGCCGTTCACCGCGGTCTTTCAGGTATTTCAGGATTTCCTGCAAGGCGGAACCTCCGAAAAGAGGAGCCGTATTCTACGCCAAAGTCGCCGACTCCCGGGCGTTTTTGTTTTGGTAGCATCGCAGCAACAGGATACCCACACGAGGAGAAGGGATGAGCATTTCGACACGCGGGGCCAGCGCGCTCGCTGCAGTTTTTCTTTGTTGCACGGTCCCGCCCGCGCTCGCCCAGCCCCATTCGACCGGCTCAGAGCCTGCCCTGAGTTTATCGAAGGGGCAGGCGTACCCGACCAAGCCGGTGCGCATGATCGTTCCCTTCCCCGCGGGCGGGCCCGCCGATCTCGTCGCGCGCCTCCTCTCCGTGAAGCTCACCGAGACCTGGGGGCAGCCCCTGGTGATCGAGAACCGCGGCGGGGCGGGCGGCAACATCGGCACCGCGGCCGTCGCCCGTTCGGCGCCGGACGGCTACACGATCCTGTTGACGACTTCCGGCCTGATGTCCAATCCGAGCCTCTACAAGGACACGGGCTTCGATCCGGTCAAGGATTTCGCGCCGGTAACCGTGGCCGGCAATTCGGCCACCGTAGTCGTGCGCCATCCCAGCCTCGTGGGGGTGAACACCATGCGCGATATCGAGCAGCTCGCGCGCACCTCCAAGGTCGATTTCGCCACGCCCGGCATCGGACTCGCGGGACATCTCTCCGGCGAGCTCTTCAAGACGCTCGCCAAGGTCGATATGCAGGCGATTCCCTTCGCCGGCGCCGCGCCCGCGATGGCCTCGGTGCTCTCCGGCCAGGTGAAGCTCGGCTTCATGGCGGTGCCTTCCACGGTGCCGCAGATCAAGGCGGGCAAGCTCGTGGCGATCGCGGTGACGAGTCCGCAGCGGCTCGCGGTGCTGCCGGACGTGCCGACCGTGGCTGAATCCGGCTACCCGGGCTTCCAGGTGGACAATATGTACGGCGTGCTCGCGCCGCACGGCACGCCGCCCGAGGTGGTGAAGAAGCTGCACGACGACATCGTGCGCGTGCTGCAGCAGCCCGACGTGAAGAAGACTCTCGACGCGGCGACCATCGACATCGTCGCCAACACGCCGGAGGAATTCGCGCGCTATATCGAGTCCGAGTACGCCAAGTGGGCGCGGGTGGTGAAGGCTTCGGGCGCGAAGGTGGAGTAGCGCGTGCGCTCCTGCGTCAACCGCCTCTTCCTCCTGGCGATCGCCGCCGTTGCGTTCGCTGCCGCGTGCGCCGACGCGAAGGAACCCGCCGCGGGGGATCTCCCCGCGCTCTTCTCCACTCTCGAAAAGACCGACGCCGTCGCCGAAGGCTCGAGCTCGCCGAAGCACGTGCTTCACGTGTTCTTCGACGCGAACTGCTGGTACTGCCATCTCACCTGGAAGGCGCTGCAGGCCTACGAAAAAGCCGGGCTGCAGGTGCGCTGGGTTCCGGTCGCGTATCAGAAGGACACTTCCGCAGGCCGGGCGGCGGCGATCATGCAGGCGCAAGACAGAGTGGTCGCGATGCGCGAAAACGAGACGGGCTACCGCAGGCAGTCCTACGACGGCGGGATCGCGCCGGTGAAGGCGCCGAAGGCGCTCGAGGCTCGGCTCGAGGCGAACTTCCAGCTGATGGACCGATTCGGTGTCTCCGGGACGCCGGGGCTCGTGTGGAAGGACTCTGTCGGCAGGGTAAGGGTGAGAACGGGAATGCCGCGACTCTCGCAGCTCCCGGCGATCACCGGCTTGCCCGCGCAGAAGATCGACGACCCGGAGCTCGCGGAGTTCCGCTGAAGCCTCGCGGCCGCTCTGGTAGCGGCCGCGAGATCGTGTCGAACCGATTTCGAACGTCGGCTCAGCGCACCACCGTATAGTTCGCCGGTATCCAGCTGTAGCCTTTGCCCGCGGACCGGATGTGGCCGATGCCGGGGAAGGCGATGTGCGCGGCGCCGACCCAGTAGCCATTTTTCGCGGCGTCGGCGAAGGCTTTCTTGCGCTGCACCGCCGCGGCCTTGGTGTCGGTGTCGAAGCCGATGGTCACCGAGGGATCGGGAAACTGCACCGACGCGACGTGCACGAGGTCGCCGATCAGCACCAGCTTCTGACCCTTGCTTTCGACGATGTAGGTCGTGTGGCCGCGAGTATGCCCGTAGCTCGCCATCGCCTTCACGCCGGGCACGAGCTCGGTGTTGCCGTCGAAGGGCTTGAACTTGCCCGCGGCGACGTAGGGGTTGAGCGAGGCCATCGCGCCCTGGAAGAATCCCTTGTTTTCCTGCGGCGCCTTGTCGAGGTTCGCCTGGCTCAGCCAGAAGTCGGCATCGCGCTTGTCGGCGCGCACCACGGCGTTGGGAAAGACCGGCTTCTCGCCGGCCATCAGGCCGCCGACGTGGTCCGGGTGCATGTGGGTGATGTAGATCTCGTCCACCTGCTCGGGCTGGTAGCCGGCCGCCTTCAGGTTGGCGGCGAGGTTGCCGAGCGTGGGGCCGAAGAGGTTCGCCGCGCCCGTGTCGATGAGAACGAGCTTGGTCCCGGTGTTGACGAGAAAGCCGTTGACGGAGGTCTCGAGAGGATCCTTGAGGTAGGAGCGCGCAAGGCCTGCCTTTATCTTGGCCGGAGTGACGTGGGTGAGGAGCTTGCTCACCGGCAACTCGACGGTTCCGTCGGACAGGGCCGTGACTTCGAAGTCGCCCAGCATCGTCTGGAAATACCCCGGCGCCTGGCCTTTCATCATCGGAGCCGCAGCCTGCGCTCCGGTGAAAAAGAAAATGCTGCCCGCGATTGCGGCGAAGATGGATTGTTTCAAATGCATGACAGTTCTCCTGTGGGTCGTGATTCGGTGAGGTGCGAACTTTACATCATCGGCGTTTCGTCGGCGGATGATTTGACGAGGGTTCCCACGCGTACGCCCAGGAGGCGGATGCGCCGCTCGAGCGGCACGCGCTTCAGGCATTGGCCCGCGGCGCGGCGGATGACGCGGGCGTCGCGTGTCGGTTCGTCCAGCGTGTTGTCGCGTGTGACGGTCTTGAAGTTGTCGTAGCGCAGCTTCAAGCCGATGGTTCTGCCGGCGTAGCCTTTTCTCTCGAGATCGCCTGCGAGCCGCACGCACAGGTCGGTGAAGATGCGCGAGAGCTGCTCGCGGTCGCGCACCGGGTGCAGGTCGTCCTCGAAGGTGGTCTCGCGGCTGATCGATTTCGGCTCGCTGTGAGTGACCACCGGCCGCTCGTCGCGCCCGTTCGCCGCCTCGTGCATCCACGCGCCGTGCTTTTCGCCGAAGCGCTCGATGAGCGCGAGCGCCTGGACTTTCGCGAGCTCGCCGACGGTGCGGATGCCGAAGGACTCCAGGCGCGCGCCCGCCTTGGGGCCGATGCCGTTGATCTTGCGCACCGCCAGCGGCCAGAGGCGCGCGGGGATGTCGGCTTCGCGCATCACGGTCAGCCCGCCCGGCTTGTCGAACTCGGAGGCGATCTTCGCGAGCAGCTTGTTCGGCGCGATGCCGACGGAGCACGACAGGCCCGTCGCTTCGCGCACCGCGCGCTGGATCGCCGCCGCCAACTCGCGCGCGCGAACCCAGGACGCCTCGTCGCCCGCGCCGCCATGGGGCGAGGCGAATTCGGTGAGATCGACGTAAATCTCGTCGATGCCGCGGTCTTCGATTCCCGGCGCCACCGCGCGCACAGCGTCCTTGAACAGGCGCGAATAGCGCCGGTACTCGTCGAAGTCGGCGGGGAGCAAGAGCGCATCGGGCGCGAGCTTCGCCGCCTTCATGAGGCCCATGCCCGAGTGGACGCCGAAGGCGCGCGCTTCATAGGTGGCGGTGGTGATCACGCCGCGGCCGGAGTAGTGGCGCAGGGTGGGGAAGGCGGCGCCGCCGGCGTCGTCGCGCCGCCGTCCGCCGATCACCAGCGGCTTGCCGCGCAGCTCCGGGTAGCGCAGCAACTCGACCGACGCATAGAAGGCGTCCATGTCCACGTGGGCGATGCGGCGCGGCGATACGGGCATGGAGAAAGTGTAGCCTCACCCGGAGCCGTTCCGCGCGGGCCGCTGGAATTGGGCCCTCGCGCCGCCGGGCTCCCTTGTTACTTCTGCCCTATTTCCTCCCTGTACAGCTGCCGCTTCGCCTCTTCCTTGAGCGCGTCGTCCACTTCCCGCATGACGCTGCCCACGTCGACCGGTTTTTCGAGGCGCTCGAAATGCCCGGTCAGTTCGGTCTCAGGGGTGAGCTTGCCGCTCTTGTAAATCGACCAGATTTCCTTGGCGTACTGGGTGTGCAGAAGCTCGGGAGCAAAGCGGCCGAAGTAACGGGTCAGGTTGCCGACGTCGCGCTCGAGCATGCCGCTCGCGTGGGCGTTGCCCGCGGCATCCACCGCCTGGGGCAGGTCGATGATGACGGGCGCGGTGACCGAATCCCGGCTGCCGAGCAGCACGTTGTATTCGGACAGATCGCCGTGGACGATTCCGGTACAGAGCATGCGAACGACTTCCCGGATCAGCGCGCCGTGGTATTCACGGGCCTGTTCTTCCGTGAGCACCACGTCGTTCAACCTCGGGGCGGGATTGCCCTCGCTGTCGGTCACCAGTTCCATCAGCAGCACGCCGTCGATGAAGTTGTAGGGCTCCGGGACGCGCACGCCGGCGGCGGCGAGGCGGTACAAGGCGTCCACCTCGGTGCTTTGCCATGCTTCTTCCTTCGCCTTGCGTCCGTAGCGGCTGCCTTTTTCCATGGCACGGGCGCGGCGGCTGTTCTTCACCTTGCGGCCTTCGGTGTAGTCGACGCTCTGGCGGAAGCTGCGCAGGTTGGCTTCCTTGTAGACCTTGGCGCAGCGGATGTCTTCTCCGCAGCGGACCACGAAGATCATGGCCTCCTTGCCGCTCATGAGCTGACGCAGCACGGCATCGACGAGACCGGCCTCGACCAGCGGTTCGATTCTCTCCGGGATTTTCATGTGCGGACTTCTGCGCTCCTTCGGGGTGTCATGGCGGCGACGGTGGACTCTTTCCACCGGCTTGTCTGTACGCGAGGGCGCAATCTACAGCAAACCGGCCAAAGATGCGCCGAAAAGACGTGTATCCCCCGTAGCACACTGTTACCCAATGTTTGAGGCTTTGACCGCCGCAGGCTCCTACAATCGTGCCATTGGAGGAAACACCATGAAATCGATCAAAGCGGTATTTGTATTGTCGGCAGTGGGATTGTTGGGTGGATGCATCGCGGTACCGGTCGGTCCCGGCTACGGAGGTGGCGGGTACTACGGAGGTGGCGGGTACTACACGCCGGCGCCTGCCTATTACGGTCCGTACTATGGTCCCTCACTGGGGATTGGACTCTATGGTGGCCGGGGCGGGTACAGAGGCTGGCGCTGATCGGGCCCGGGTTCCCGTGTCAAAAGGGTAGCGAATACCCGGTAGGAGCACGCTGGCTCTTCCGGATTCCCGGCTGAGGGGCTTCTATCCGTCTCACTTCTTTCTTCTTCGCGTGCGCACCGGCGCTCTTCGTGTCGGGCGTCGCACTTGCGGGGGACATCACCGTCATCGGACGTCACAGTCTCGCGGGTGCGGAACTCGGCGCGCCCGCGGCCGCGACACACCGCTTGCATCTCACCCTGGTCAGGATCGAAGGCAGCGGCTGGACGCGCGAGAGAGCGTTGGTCGCATTGCGCGAGGCGGCGGGGATCCTGAGTCAGTGCGGGGTTGCCGTGGATCGCGCGGAGCTGCTCGATCTTGCCGCGCCTGACTCCTTGGATTTTTCCACGCCGACGGCGCGCGAGCTCGCGCGGGCGTTTCCGCTGGCGCGGCCGGCGGTGTACCTGGTGCGCGACACGAAGAGCCGTCCCGCGTTCGACGCCGAGGCGATCGGCCGCGGCAACAGCCGGTCGCGTCCCGAGCTCGCCGATACGGTCTGGATGACCGAGGCGACGCGCGATCCGGGCATCGCCCTCGCGCACGAGCTCGCGCACGTGCTGATGGACAGCGGCGAGCACAGCGACCAGGAGGGAAATCTCATGCGCGAAGAAACCTCGGCGCGGAACGCGTCGCTGTCCGCAGCGCAATGCGCGCGCCTGCGCGAGACGGGGAGCCGCAACGGCTTGCTGGAGAGAGGCAGCTAGTTCGGCGCGAGTTAGAATCGCCTTCAGCTCTTAACCGGTAAAACCCATGCGGGTCGTCGTGATCGGCGGCTACGGCAACTTCGGCGCTCGCATCTGCCGCGGTCTCGCCGGGTCGCCGGGGATGGAGGTCGTCGCCGCGGGCCGCCATCCGGAAGCAGCGCAGCGCGCCATCGCCCATCCGGAGGTGCAGCACGCGCGCCTGGATCACTCGGCTCGCGATTTCCCGGCGGCGCTGAAACGCCTTGCCCCCGACCTGGTGATCCACAGCGCCGGGCCGTTTCAGTCGCAGGACTACCGGGTCGCGCTCGCCGCCCTGGCGGCCGGCGCGCACTACCTCGATCTTGCCGACGGCCGTGGATTCGTCGCGCGCTTCGCACAGAGCGTGCAGTCGGCCGCCCGCGCCGCGCAACGCCTCGCCATCTCGGGTGCGAGCAGCCTGCCCGCCCTTTCTTCGGCGGTGATCGACAGCCTGCTCATTCGGCTTCCGCACGTCGAGGAGATCCAGATCGCGATCGCGCCGGGGCAGCGCGCGCCGCGGGGCGAGGCAACGACCGCGGCGATGCTCGGTTACGCTGGAAAACCGTTCAAGTGGATGAACGGCGGCGCGTGGCGCGACGCGTGGGGCTGGCAGGAACTGAGACGCATGCGTTTCTACGCGCTGGGCGCCCGCTGGGCCGCCGCCTGCGACGTGCCGGACCTGGAGATCTTTCCGAAGCGATACCCCGGTGTGCGCACGGTGGAATTTCGCGCCGCGCTTGAAATCGGCACGCAGCAATTCGCGCTCTGGCTTGCCGCCCTGTTGCGCCGGCGGGGCATGTCCCTGCCGATCGAGCGCTGGGGGAAATCGCTCGGCTGGATTGCGTCGCGGATGAACGTCTTCGGCGGCGAGCTGGGCGGCATGCTGGTGAGCGTTACGGGCAGGCGGCCCGACGGTAGCCGGGCGCAGATCGAATGGCACCTCACATCGGACGTGGAGCACGGCCCCGAGATTCCCTGCATGGCGTCCATTCTCCTCGCGCGCAAGCTTGCGCAAGGCAGCGTCACGCTGCGGGGCGCGTTTCCCTGCATGGGATTTATCGCCCTGCCTGAATTCGAGGCCGAGTTTGCGCGCTGGCGCATCACCACGGTGCTGAGGGAGAAGGACGCGTGATATCAGTCTATTTTCCCGGTGTTAAGTGTCCCAGCGAACAGAGCGATATAGGTCCTTTTTCCCGGTTTTATGCGCTCCAGCGAACAGAACGCCTGCGGGCGATTGACGATAATGGCCCTCGTACTGGATGCGCTTCGAATGCGTCGGAGCGCCCGAGCTAGAACCCACACGGAGATCCATCATGAACCAAAGCAGCTATCGATTCACCCATTCGGCCGCACGCGTCGTTGCGGCGATGCTCTTCGCCACCCTCGCTTTTGCTCCAGGCGCGGTGTTCGCCGCCAAGGAAACCGGAGTGGACCGCGTCGACGGACGCATCGAAAAAATGCATTCCAGGCTCAAGATCACCAACGCGCAGGAAGACCAATGGGGCAAAGTCGCCCAGGTGATGCGCGACAACGCTAGAGATATGGAAACGCTCACGAAGGCGAGGATGGACCAGGCCAAGACCATGACCGCGGTCGACGATCTCAAATCCTATGGCGAGATCACCGATGCCCATGCCGACGGGATCAAGAAACTCACGCCGGTCTTCGCCGTTCTCTACGCTGCCATGTCGGACGATCAGAAGAAAACAGCCGATGACATGTTTCGCCACGGCGACAAAAAGAGGATGAAGGGCAAGTAAGCGCAAGACTCACCATGTCAGAACATGAAACCCTGGAGGAATAGCTCCGGGCATTTCAGGAATGGAATCACAATGAATGGAAGGTCACCATGAAAACTTCGACAAAGCAGGCAAGAAATTTCCGGCCGGCCCTCGGCAGGACCGCATTGGCACTCACGCTTGTTTCGGTGATGGGCGCTCTGTCCGTGCCGGCGTTCGGCGACGATCGCAACGGGCATCGCGACAACGGCTTTCGCAACGGTGATCATCGCGGAGACTTTCGCGGGCGCGGGCCCGTATATCATCCCGCGTATCGGCACCCGTATCGTTACGCGGCACCGGTGTACGCGCCGGCGCCGGTCTACTATCCGCCGCGGCCGTCGCCGGGCTTCAGCTTGTTCTTTCCGCTCGACGTTCGTATTCGCTAGGAATCGCCGGGTCCGCGGCTCGCAGCCGCGGAAATTCGGCACTCATCCGATCGAAGGCCAGCCCGTTTCGGCTGGCCTTTTCACGTCCCGGATCATTTCGCGAGCCGCCCGCGCAGCGCTTTCAGTTCGCGCCGCCGCGCCGCATCGGGCTCAGGGTAGGACATGTCGAGCGCCTCGAGCGCGTCCAGGATGATGCGCGAGACGATCAGCCGGGCGTTGGGCTTGTCGTCGGCGGGGACGACGTACCAGGGCGCGTGCCGGGTGCTGGTCGCGGCGAGACAGGCCTCGTAAGCCTTCATGTATTGCTTCCAGTATTTTCTTTCCTCGATGTCGGCGAGGTTGAATTTCCAGTTCTTGTGCGGCTCGTCGATGCGCGCGAGGAAGCGCTTGCGCTGTTCTTCCTTCGATAGATGCAGGAAGAACTTGAGGATGCGCGTTCCGTTGCGGTGCAGGTGCTCCTCCAGCCCGGCGATCGAGTTGAACCGGTGCTTCCAGATCGAGTCCGGGTCACCTTCGGGCAGGTTTTCGCCGCGCAGGATCTCCGGATGCACGCGCACGATCAGCACTTCCTCGTAATAGGAGCGGTTGAAGATGCCGATCCGCCCGCGCTCGGGCAGGAAACGCGTGGTGCGCCAGAGGAAATCGTGCTGCAGTTCCTCGGCGCTCGGATGCTTGAAGCTGAACACCTGGCAGCCCTGGGGATTGATGCCGGACATCACGTGCTTGATGACGCCGTCCTTGCCGGCCGCGTCCATGGCCTGGAAAATGAGGAGGAGGGCGTAGCGATTGGATGCGTACAGCAGGTTTTGCAGCAAGCTCATCTGCCCGACGTGCTCGGCGAGGCGTTTCTGGTACTGGTCCGCCGACGCGTAATAGCGCTTCACGCGCGTCGGCCATTTCTTGAGCCTGACCTTTTCGTCGGGACGGACGCGGAATTCGCCGGGGTCGATCTTCATTTGCGCCGGGGGAAGGCGTAACGCAGAAAAAGATGGCTGTTGCCGCGCCTCAGATCGGCCAGGCTTCCCCATAGAGGATGCCGCGGCGCGAATGTCTGTCCCATGACCAGGCTGATGCGCTCGTCGGGAATGGGACGGCCGGCGATCTGCGGCGAGAGGGTGAGGAACTGCTCGTCAAGAAGGCCTTCGGCGTAGAAGTCGGCGATCAATCGCGGCCCGCCCTCGACGAGTATCAGCTTGCCGGAGCTTGCGCGGCAGACCGCGTCGAGCACGGAACGCGCGCTGATCGTATTTCCCTTGCTGGTCACCGCCTGGATCCGGACCGTATCGGGCACGCGTTGTCGGCGCAGGTTTTTCTCGCCCGCGGGCGAGGTCACGATGAGCGCGGGCACCTTGCCCGAGGCGAACAGGGGCAGGCGCAGATCGAGCCTGCCGCTGCCGCTCACCACCGCGTTGAGCGGCGGCCCGCGCTTGCCGAGCGCCGCGCGCAAGGCGCGGTAGTCGTTCGCGAACTTCGGGAAGATGTCCTCGGCGGTCCAGAGGTGCCTGCGGTCGACGACGAAAGTGCCCGAGCCGATGACCACCGCGTCGACCAAGGCGCGCAGCAGGCCCATCACCATGCGGTCCTGGGCGCTCCAGCCGCTGATGTCGCCGCCGCTCTTGTGCCCTTCCACGTTGAGCGAAACGACGCCGTCCAGCGTCGCCGCGAAATTGGTGAAGACGTGCGGGCGCGAGTGCGCGGGCGGCATGCGCAGGCGTCCGTACAGGCGCGAGAGCCTCGGAGGCAGCGGCAGCAGCCTGCCGCGCTTCGTTTCGTGAAGCGTTTCGAGGGGTGCGAGGGTGGGAAAGCTGCGCGGCCGGGACACTGCTTCGCTCGTCGTACGCTAAGCTCCGCGCTGTCCGATCAGGCCGAGAAATTCTTCCCGGGTCGTGGCGGATTCGCGGAAGGCGCCGACGACGGATGAAGTGACCATGACCGAGTTCTGCTTCTCCACGCCCCGCATCATCATGCACAGGTGGCGGGCTTCGATCATCACGCCCACGCCTGCGGCGTCGATCGAATCCATGATGGCGTGGGAAATCTGTTCGGTCAGCCGCTCCTGCAGTTGCAGGCGCCGCGCGTACATGTCGACCAGCCGCGCCAGCTTGCTGACGCCGAACACCCGGCCGTTCGGGATGTAGCCGATATGGCAACGTCCGAAGAACGGCAGCATGTGGTGCTCGCACAGGCTGTAGACCTCGATGTTCTTCACGATGACCATGCTGTTGGTCTTTTGCGTGAAAATCGCGCCGTTGATCAGCTTGGTCGCGTCGGCGCGGCTGCCGGAAGTGAGGAAATCGAGGGCGGCTGCGACCCGTTGCGGGGTCTTGAGCAATCCTTCGCGCTGGGGATCCTCGCCGATTTCCTTCAGCAGCTCGCGGATCAAGCCTTCGATCTTTGCGGCGTTCGTGGCCATCGCGGCAATCTATCACATCGGCAGCGGGGTACTCCGTTCGATAGCGCTCGTCGATGCGGTGCTCGCGGCAGGTGGAGTTTCGAAAGCTCCAAGCGCATAATTCGAGGCCGCCTCAGAGGAGAGGCGTTCCAACCACAACTTGAGGAGGAGACCATGCAGCGTATTTTCCTTGCAGTTCTGGTCTGCGGACTGGTCGCGTCCACGGCCTGGTCGCAGGGCCAGCCTGTGTCGCAACGCCCGTTGTTCGCAACCACCAAAGTCGAGGGCACGGACGGCGTCTACGTTTTCCGCTATGGCAACCACCAGTCGATGTTCGTGGTCACCCGGGAAGGCGTCATCGCCACCGATCCCATAGGCTACGGGCGCCCGGAGGCGGTGAAAACCTACGTCGCGGAGATCAGGAAGGTCACCGACAAGCCGATCAAGTACCTGGTCTACAGCCACCATCACTACGACCACATCGCCGGCGGCCAGCCGTTCAAGGACGCGGGCGCGAAGATCATCGCGCACAAGAAGGCCAAGGAACGCCTCGCCGTCCTCCAGGACCCGGCCACGCCGCTGCCCGACCAGACTTTCGAGACGAAGAGGACCCTCACGCTGGGCGGCACTGCCGTGGAGCTGACCTACCTCGGCCTCAACCACTCCGACAGCTCGCTCGTCATGCGGCTGCCGAAGGAGAAAATCATTTTCGTGGTCGACTTCATCCCGGTCGGCTCGGTGCCGGGCCGCGGCATGATCGACTTCTATCCGATCGAGGCGGAGAGCTCGATCAAGCAGGTGCTCGCGATGGATTGGGATCGCCTGATCCCGGGCCATCCAGGAGCGCCGGGCGACCGGCTCGGCACCAAGAAGGACGCCGAGGACCAGCTCGCTTTCCTGCGCGATGCATCCGACGCGGTCAAGCTTGCGGCGCGCGAGGGAAAATGCTGGGAGCCGGCGGAGAAAGAGGTCAAGCTGCCGAAATACGAGAAGTGGGCCGGCTACGAGAACAACCTGCAATTCGTGACGCGGCGCTATTGCGGCCTGTGGGGGCGCGGCACCTGAGCCGGCGCGCGATTCGCCTCGCAATCAGGACGACGCCCCGGAGACCCCGGGGCGTTTTTGCATCAGGACGACGCCTACATCGGCGGGATGACGCCTTTGATCCCGACGTTGACGCGCGCGGCGGTCAGCGAGCCGTCGGGCTGGCGCTGGGCGACGGCAAATATCTGCGCCCCGGGCTTGAGCTCGCTGCGCTCGGCCGGCGCGAAGGCGACGATAGAGGCGTTCTCGGGGACCAGGACTTTTTTCTCGCCGCCCTTGTACTGGACCGTCAGGACGCGGTCCTTGCCCATGCTGACGACGTCGGCCACGTTGGCGTTGGTCATCATGCTCTCGGGCCTCAGGTCCCACGCATAGTGCCCTTCGCCGGTGCCGCGCATGTTTTCCGGAAAGATATGCACTTCCAGAGCGACCAGCGCGCCGTTGCGCTCTCCAATAGTGGTGGTGCCGATGAACTTGCCGGTAGATACATCGGCAAGGCTGGCCTTGCTCAGTCCGATGACGGCGAAGTTGTCCGCGAGCTTGATGCTCATCAGATTGCCGTTGCGGGCCTTCACGGTCAGAACGGAATTTTCGAGTTTCTCGACCGTGCCGCGCACGCGCACCGGCTGGGGAGCCTGGGCGAATGCGGAAGCGGAAACGGCGGCGAGGATCAGCGAAGCTAGGATTCGGGTCATGTCGGTCTCTCCGTAGTTGGAACCGTTATGGTAACAGCGCCGGGCTCGCAAGAGGAAGGCGCCTCCGGTATGATCGTTTTCCGGGGAGAATATCTCGAAGGAGACCACATGAAAGTCACAGGTATTTTTCGCCGGGCGGTTCCCGCGGTGATGGCTGCCGCGGCGCTTGCTATCGCCGGATGCGGAACGATGAGTATGTTCAAGAGCGGCAGCAAGGTCACCTTGAGCGGTGTCGCGCAGAATCCGCCGGTCACGACTTCCGCTTCGGGCAGCGGCACCATCACCGTGAAGGACGACCAGTCGGTGAGCGGCAGCGTCACCACCTCGGGCCTCGCCGGAACTGCGGCGCACATCCATGTAGGCGCGCGTGGCGAGAACGGCCCGGTCGCAGTCCCTCTTGCGAAGAGCGCCGACGGAAACACCTGGTCGGTTCCCGACGGCGCGAAGCTGACCGACGCGCAATATGCCGCCTACAAGGCCGGCAATTTGTACGTCAACGTTCACACCGTCGCAAACAAGGGCGGCGAAATCCGCGGGCAGATCAATCCCTAGCGATCCTCACGCATCCGCGCGCACCGCGCGGATGCGCTTCTTTTAGCGCGGCGCGACAGGCGCCGGACAGCGCATGTACCAGATCAAGGAAATCTTCTATTCACTGCAGGGCGAGGGCATGAACGCGGGCCGTCCCGCCGTGTTCTGCCGCTTCGCCGGCTGCAACCTCTGGTCCGGGCGCGAGAAGGATCGCCCGGATGCGGTGTGCCGGTTCTGCGATACGGACTTCGTCGGTACCGACGGCACGCACGGCGGGAAATACGCTTCGGCGGCCGAACTCGCCGGAGCGATGGCACGCGAGTGGCATGCGGACGAAGCCGCGAGAAAATTCGCGGTGCTCACCGGCGGCGAGCCCGCGCTCCAGGCGGATGCGCCTTTCATCGACGCGCTGCACCAGCAGGGTTTTCTCGTCGCGATCGAAACCAACGGAACGCTCGATCTTCCCGCAGGGATCGACTGGATCTGCGTCAGCCCCAAGGCGGACGCGCCGCTTAGAGTGCGCGGTGGCAACGAACTCAAGCTCGTCTACCCGCAGGCGGGCGCCCCGCCCGCGGACTACGAGCACCTCGCCTTCGAGAATTTTCTGCTGCAGCCGATGGCGGGTCCGGACATCCACGCGAACACCGGGAGCGCGGTCGCGTATTGCATGCAGCACCCGAAGTGGCGCCTGAGCCTGCAGACGCACAAGGTCCTGGGGATCCGATAAGGAGATACGCGCTTGGAGATCTACCAGGAGTTCACTTTCGATGCAGCACACCGATTTCCCGGAGCGCCGGAGGGCCATCCCAACCAGGGCCTGCACGGACACTCCTTCGTCGCGCGCGTCGTGTTGAACGGCCGGGTCGATCCGGGCACGGGATTCATCGCGGATCTCGGCAGCGTGGAGGCGCATTGCAGCCGGTTGAGGCAGCGGCTCGACCACAAGTATCTCAACGAGATCGTAGGACTCGACAATCCCAGCCTCGAGAATATCGCCGTATGGATCTGGGGAAAGCTCAAGCCCGATCTGCCCGCGCTCGCGCGCGTGGAGGTCAGGCGGGATTCGCTCAGGCACGGCTGCGTGTACTCAGGGAGTTGACGCGGACCACGGCATTGCGGCAAACGTGGCTCGGGCCTATGATTTGCGCGGTAGGCGGACACAATCGTTCGAAAGGGGAGCCTCCATGAGGCATAAAAAATATTTTCCTGTCGTGATGATGGCAATGGCGACTGCAATCGCTGCCTGGCCGCTCGCAGCCGGCGCGCAGGCGCGGACCGCGCTCACCGGAACCGTGTCCTCCGCCGAGGAAGGCGCGATGGAAGGCGTGCTCGTCAGCGCGAAGAAGGCGGGCTCGACCGTCACTATCACCGTCGTCAGCGACAAGGACGGCCGCTACGGCTTCCCGGCTGCGAAGCTCGAGCCCGGCAGTTATGCGCTGCGCATCCGCGCGGTCGGCTACGATCTCGAAGGCCCCGGCGCAGCCGAAGTCACTGCGCAAAAGACCGCCACGCTCGATTTGAAGCTTCACAAGGCGAAGGATCTCGCGGCGCAATTGTCGAACGGCGAATGGATGGCGAGCGTCCCCGGCTCGGACCAGCAGAAGGGCGTGCTGCGCAACTGCGTCGGCTGCCACACGCTGCAGCGCATCGTGCGCTCACCCTATGACACCGAAGCTTTCATGAAGACCATTCTGCCGCGCATGCAGGGCTACGTGAACCAGAGCATGCCTTCCCATCCGCAGCTGCGGCGCGCCGAACGATTGATGGAAGAGCGCGGCGACCAGCGCGTCCAGGTTTACCGCGCCGCCGCGGAATTCCTCGCTACCATCAATCTCGGATCGGCGAAGACCTGGAGCTACAAGCTCCAGACGCTGCCGCGTCCGACCGGCCGGGCGACGCGCGTTGTCTACACGGAATACGATCTGCCGCGCGAAACGATCTCGCCGCACGACGTCATCGTCGATGCGGAGGGCATCGCCTGGTACTCGAGCTTCGGCGAGCAGAACCTGGGCAGGCTCGATCCGAAGACGGGCAAGGTCACAGAATTCCCGATCCCGGTGCACAAGCCGGGCTTTCCGACCGGGTCGCTCGCGCTGCGCACCGACCGCGAAGGCAACCTGTGGCTCGGCAACATGTACCAGGCGACGATCGTCAAGTTCGAACCCAGGACGCAGGCTTTCCGCTTCTGGACGCTGCCACCCGAGCAGAACATCGATGCTGCGCAGGTCAACATGGTGAGCCCGCAGGCGGCGCACGTGGACGGCAAGGTGTGGTCGCAGAACAACGGCTTCGCGGGCGTGCACCGGCTCGATCTCGCCTCGGGAAAGATCGAAACCTTCGAGCCGTACAAGTCGGCGCCGCAAGGTGAACCGCACAATATCTACGACGTGATTCCCGATTCGAAGAACAACGTCTACTTCACCGATTTCCGCCAGCGCCACATCGGCCGCATCGACGCGAAAACGGGCGAGGTGACCCTCTTCATGGCGCCGACGCTGGCCTCCGCGCCGCGGCGCGGCACGATGGACTCGCAGGACCGGCTGTGGTTCGGCGAGTACCGCGCCGACCGCATCGCCATGTTCGACACGCGCACCGAGCAGTTCAAGGAGTGGAAGCTCGCCACGCCCTGGGCCTCGCCCTACGACGTCACGGTCGACAGAAACGGGGAGGCCTGGACCGGCTCGATGATCACCGACCAGGTGACGCGGCTCGATACCCGGACCGGACA
>DATHHS010000116.1:0-12554 GCA_035317085.1 Burkholderiales bacterium | reverse complement strand
TGCACCGCCGGGCTCATGGCGCCGCCGTGGTAGGTGCGGTAGAGCAGGAATGCCTTGAGGACAGCCGGGTCGCCGGCGACGAAGCCTGAGCGCATGCCCGGAACGTTCGAACGCTTGGACAGGCTGGAGAACATCACCAGGCGCTCGAGTCCGCGGCCCAGCCGCGCGGCCGCCTGCAGGGCACCCAGCGGCGGCGCGGCTTCGTCGAAATAAATCTCGGAATAGCACTCGTCAGACGCAATGATGAAGCCATGGCGATCGGCGAGCGCGAAAATTTCCTTCCATTCGGCAAGGCCCAGCACTTTGCCGGTCGGATTGCCCGGCGAGCAGACGTAGAGCAATTGCGTCCGGCGCCAGACGTCCTCCGGAATCGCCGCATAGTCGGCCGCGAATCCGCGTTCGGCCAAGGTGTTCACATAGTGCGGGCGCGCGCCGGCGAGCAGCGCCGCGCCTTCGTAGATCTGGTAGAAGGGATTGGGGCAGACCACCACGGCGTCCTTGCGTTCCGGATCGACGACGGTCTGCGCAAAGGCGAACAGCGCCTCGCGCGAGCCGTTGACCGGCAGCACCTCGGTTTTCCAGTCGATGGCCCGCAGGTCGTAGCGGCGCACCAGCCACTCGGCGATCGCCTGGCGCAGCGCATCGCCGCCCGCTGTCGGAGGGTAGGCGGAAAGCTTCGCGAGGTTCTCCGACAAGGCGCGCTTGATCAAGTCGGGGGTCGGGTGCCGCGGTTCGCCGATGCCCAGGCTGATGTGCGCAAGCCCAGGGTTCGGCGTCACGCCCTCGAACAGGCGGCGCAATTTCTCGAACGGGTAGGGCTGCAGAGACTGCAATCGGGGATTCATGGTGCCTGCTTTTCAGCGCGAGCTCTGCTGCTCGTCGACAGGCGCAAGCTCCAGGCCGGCCGCGGGTTTCCAGCCTTTCCTGCGATGCTCGGCAATGACCGTGGTGAAAATTCCTCCGCGCACGTAAAACCGGGCGGTGAGACGCAGGAAGCGAGGTGAGAGCAGGGTCAGGAGGTCATCGCAAATCCGGTTGGTGACGGCTTCGTGGAACGCCCCTTGATTCCTATAGGATCCGACGTAAAGCTTGAGGCTCTTCAGCTCCACGCACTTGCGATCGGGAACGTAGTCGAGGAAAAGCGTCGCGAAATCCGGCTGCCCGGTCTTCGGGCACAGGCAGGTGAACTCCGGAATCTGCATCCGGATCAGGTAGTCGCGGCGCAGGCTCGGATTGGGAAAACTCTCGAGCAATCGGTTCGGCTTGGACGGCATTCAGGGTCCGGGTGCGGATTTGGAGATGGTATTATATGTGCTCCGTTTTATAGACGACGAATCCGGCTGACGCCGGTTTTCTTTTATCCGGACTCGTAGCGCGCTCTGCTAGCCGTGCGGCTCACCCAAATCAAACTTGCCGGCTTCAAGTCCTTCGTCGATCCGGTTACGGTCAACGTTCCGGGGCAGCTGGTCGGCGTGGTCGGTCCGAACGGCTGCGGCAAGTCGAACATCATCGACGCGGTTCGCTGGGTTCTCGGGGAATCGCGCGCCTCCGCCCTGCGCGGCGACTCCATGCAGGACGTGATTTTCAACGGCTCCTCCTTGCGCAGCCCCATCGCGCGGGCGAGTGTCGAGCTCTCCTTCGACAACAGCCTTGGCCGGGCGGGCGGCCAGTGGTCCGCTTACGCCGAGATCTCGGTGAAGCGCGTGCTGCAGCGGGACGGCGAATCGTCCTACTCGATCAACAACGCGCACGTGCGCCGCCGCGACGTGCAGGACATCTTTCTCGGCACGGGCCTGGGGCCCCGTGCCTACGCGATCATCGAGCAGGGGATGATTTCGCGCATCATCGAGGCGAAACCCGAGGAACTGCGCGTGTTTCTCGAAGAGGCCGCCGGGGTGTCCAAGTACAAGGAGCGGCGGCGCGAAACCGAGCATCGGCTCGCCGACGCGCGCGAGAATCTTGCGCGCGTCGCCGACATACGCCAGGAGCTCGGATCGCAGGTCGAGCATCTGGAGAAACAGGCCGAAGTGGCGCGACGGTACAACGCGCTCTCCACCGAGCGGACGCAAAAGCAGAATCTGCTGTGGCTGCTGCGGCGCAACGACGCCGAGGCCGAGGTGCAGCGCCATACGCGCGAGATCGAGCGCAGCGTGACCGACCTCGAGGCTGAAACCGCAAGGCTGCGCGAAATCGAACGTGAGCTCGAACAAGCCCGCGCGGAGCACTACGCCTCGGGGGACGCACTCAGCTCGGCTCAGGGCGAGCTCTATGGCGCCAATGCCGATGTTTCCCGGCTTGAAACCGAAATACGATTCGTGGCCGATACCCGCCAGCGCATCGAGACCCAGCTTGGCCAGATGCAGGTTCAACGCGACGCCGGCCGGCAAAACGAGACCGAGCAAGGCGAGGCTCGCCGGACCTGGGAGCTGCGCCTGGAGGAGTCGCGGGATCTCCTGGAGGAGGCCAGGCGCAAACTCGCCGAAGAGCAGGCGAAACTTCCGCACGCGGAGCAGGCGGCGCGCCTGACGCAGGGGCGTATCGCTGCCGAACGCGAGCGTATCGCCCAGTCCGAGCAGGCGTTTCAACTGGAACAGGCGCATCTCGCGCACGCCAGCAAGACCCTGCAGGCACTGGAACAACGGGAGGAAAGGCTGGTCGCCGAGCGCGCCGAGCTCCTCGCGCCCGATGCGCAGTCAATGTTGCGTTTGGGGCAGGAGTTGTCGCAGAGCAGCGCCGAGCTTTCCCGCCAGGAAACCTTGCTCGGGCAGCTCGAAGCGGCGCGGGAAACCCTGGATGAGCGCCGCCATGCGTGCGTCGACGGCTTGCAGGCCCTCGAGCGCGAACTCTCGGCGCTCGAGGGCCGATTGCTTACCCTTCAGAAAATCCAGAACCAGGTCGAGGAAAACAGCAAGATTCAGGATTGGATCGGCCGGCATCAGCTCGCTTCGAAGCCGAGGTTGTGGCAGAAAATACGGGTCGAAGCCGGCTGGGAGACCGCGGTGGAATCGGCTCTGCGAGACCGGCTGCACGCGATGGAGATGTCCGATCCGGAGCTGCTGCAGCGCCTCCTCGATGACCCGCCGCCGGCGAAAGTCAGCGCCTTTCTTCCTGGAACAGACGCCAAGCTTCAC
The DNA here is from genome assembly GCA_035317085.1 of Burkholderiales bacterium. Classification (GTDB taxonomy): domain Bacteria; phylum Pseudomonadota; class Gammaproteobacteria; order Burkholderiales; family SG8-39; genus VBDM01. The sequence continues at coordinate 9,423 of DATHHS010000116.1, read as the reverse complement.
CACGAGACCGGACTCAAGCCGCTTGCCGACTATGTCGAAGCTGTGGAGCCCGCGGTGGGCGGTGTCATTGCGGCGTGGCTTGCGCCTTTTTATGTCGTGGAAGGGGTGCCGCGGCTGATGACCCGAATGGGCTTGCCGCCGCAGGCAGTGCTGATCAACCGCGACGGCCACCAGTTCAGCAGGTTCGGCGTGAGCTTCCACGCCCCCGATCCCGCGGACACCGGAATTCTTGCGCGGCAGCGTGAGATCGAGGCGCTCGAGAAAGAGGAACTCGGGCGTCAGGAGGCCATCGAGAAAAAGAGCGAGGAGCTTTCAGCGATCGAGCGTTCGCTCGCCGAACACGGCGAAGGCCTTGCCAAGCTGCGGGTTGCAGGCGGGGCGCTCAAGCAGCGTCATCACGAGCGCCAGCTCGAGAACCTGAAGCTTGTTCAAGGGCAGGAGCGGTACGAGGAGCGCAGCCGCCAGATCGAGCGGGAACTCACCGAAATCACCGCACAGCAAACCCAGGAGCGAGCCGCCCAGTCGACCGCGGAAGCCAGCCTCGAGCAGCACCAGAGCGCGATCGACACGCTCTATCGCGAACTGGAACTGGTCCTCGCGGATCACGAGGCAGCGGGGCGTAACCTGGAGGGGCAACGGCAAGCGGCGTTACAGGCGGAGCGGGGCGTTCAGGATGCCGCCTACAATGAAAGAGAATGTGTATCTAAAATCAATGAATTAGAACGATCATCTCTTGTTCTACATGAACAACTGCAAAATGCCGAGCAAAATCTGGAACAGCTCCGGAATGAGCTGGCAGGAGTGAACGACCAGGCCTTACGAACCCAGCTTCAACGCGGGCTCGAGACCCGGGTGGTTCGAGAGCAAGGCCTGGCCGAGGCGCGAACCCGGCAGGAAGAGATCGCGGAAAGGCTTCGCTCGTCGGAGGAGGCGCGGCTTGCCTCGGAGCACAAGCTGCAGCCGCTGCGCGACCGCATCGAGGAACTCAGGCTCAAGGAGCAGGCTGCGCGAATCAGCTACGATCAGTTCGCCGGGCAGCTTCGCGAGGCAGGCGCCGACGAATCGGCCTTGGCGGTCGCAATGAAGGAAGGCCAGAAGGCGGCTTCCTTGCAGGGCGAACTGACCCGTCTCACCAACGCAATCGCGGAACTCGGCGCGATAAACATGGCGGCGCTGGAGGAACTCACTGCGAGCCAGGAGCGCAAGCAATTCCTCGATGCCCAGGCGGCCGATCTGGGAGCCGCACTGGAAACCCTCGAGAACGCCATCCGCCGCATAGATCGGGAAACACGTGCGCTGCTGCAAGCCACCTTTGACTCGGTCAATCGCGGCTTCGGCGAGATGTTTCCGGCGCTCTTCGGCGGCGGCGAGGCGCAGCTCATCATGACCGGCGAAGAAGTCCTCGATTGCGGCGTGCAGGTGATGGGCCGCCCGCCGGGGAAAAAGAACGCGACCATTCATCTGCTCTCGGGCGGGGAGAAGGCGCTCACCGCAATCGCACTGGTGTTTTCCCTGTTTCAGCTCAATCCCGCGCCGTTCTGCCTGCTCGATGAGGTCGACGCACCGCTCGACGATGCCAACACCGAACGCTTCTGCGATCTGGTCAAGAAAATGTCGCAGCAGACCCAGTTCCTGTTCATCAGCCACAACAAGATCACCATGGAGATGGCGAACCAGCTGATCGGCGTCACCATGCAGGAGCAGGGCGTATCGCGCGTCGTTGCAGTGGACATCGAGGAGGCTTTGAGGCTGCGGGAAGAACCCGCCGTTGCCTGACCATGGGTGAACTGCAAGTCGGCCTCCTTGCGATCGGCGCAGCGGTCGTCGCGGCCGTTTTTTTCTACAACAAGTGGCAGGAGCGCCAGTACCGTCGACAGGCGGGTTTCGCCCCGCAGCACGAGGACGTGCTGATGCGTTCGGGCAGCGGCAGCGGCCCGGGAACCCGGCCGACCGCGTCGGGACCCGACCGGGTCGAACCGGTGCTGGGGTCTTTCGACGCAGGGCAGGACGACGCGAGCGCCTCGGAGCAGTTGCTGTCCGAAGGTCTCGATTTCATCGTTCCGATGGAGAGCCCGGAGGAGATTTCAGGAGCGACCTTGCTCGAGGCGCTGGCCGCGGTGCTTGAACGCTGCCCGAAATCGGCCGGCCTGGAAGGCTTCGACGACGCCCAAGGCTCCTGGGAGCCCGTCGATGCCGATCGCAGCTATGCAAGGGCGCGGTCCGGGATGCAGCTGGTCGATCGGCGAGGCACGGTCGGGGAGGAGGAGCTGGCCGCGTTTGGAGCTGCGGTCGAGGAAGCCGCCGCGACTATCGGTGTTCTCGCGACTGCGCCGGATCCGAGGTCGGCCGCGGCGCAAGCCAGGGAACTCGATCTCTTTTGCAGCGAAGTCGACATCCGGATTGCCGTTCACATCGTCAGCGAGCAGGCTTATTTCTCCGGGACGCGATTGGGCGGGCTTGCGAAGGCCGCGGGCTTCGAGCTCGATGAATCGGACGGAAAGTTCCGGTGTCGCGACAGGCTCGGCCGCGTGGTATGCGTGCTGGCGAATTTCGAACCGCAGCCTTTCAGCGCCGGCGGGCTGAACTCGATGCGGACGCAGGGAGTGACGCTGGAGCTCGATGTTCCAAGAGCGCCGCACGACGCGTTCGCCCAGTTCCGCGATACCGCGCAGCTCTTTGCGCAGGAGCTCAACGCGCGCATCGTCGATGACAACCGTCAGCCCCTGGGCCCGGGCGCTTTCGACGCCATCGGTGCGCAGCTCGAGGCCGTGCACGGCAGCATGGAGGCGCGCGGAATCGTCCCCGGCGAGGGGCTGGCGCTGCGGCTGTTCGCCTGATGGCGGTCCCGGAAAAGGCGCGCAAGCGCGCCGAAGCCCTGCGCAAGGAAATTGAAACACACAACCACCGATATTATGTGCTCGACTCACCGCTGATCCCCGACGCCGAGTACGACAAGCTGTTCCAGGAACTCACCGGGCTGGAGACGACCTACCCGGAGCTTGCGACCCCGGACTCGCCGACTCAACGCGTCGGCGGCGTGCCTCTGGATACGTTTCCGCAGGTGACGCATCGCACGCCCATGCTTTCCCTCAACAACGCGTTCGCCGATGAAGATGTGGTCGCTTTCGACCGGCGGGTTCGCGAGGGGGTCGGGAAGAATGAGATCGAGTACGCGGCGGAGCCGAAATTCGACGGCCTCGCCATCAGCCTCCTGTACGATCGCGGCCTCTTCGTGCAAGGCGCCACCCGAGGCGATGGCTATTCCGGAGAAGACGTGACGGCCAACCTAAGGACGGTACGCTCGATCCCGCTCAGGCTGCGCGGTGCGCGGCCGCCCGCCTCGCTCGAAGTGCGCGGGGAGATCATCATGTACAAAGCGGATTTCGAGCGGATGAATGCTCGCCAGCGAGAGCGCGGCGAAAAAGAGTTTGCAAACCCCCGCAACGCTGCGGCGGGGGCCATCCGGCAACTCGACCCGAAACTTACTGCTCAGCGTCCGCTGCGTTTTTTCGCCTACGGCCTGGCCGATCCAAGCGCCGCTCCATTCGAGAATCACAGTGAAGTCCTGGATTGGGTTGCGGGTCAGGGCTTGCCGGTGTCCGCAGAACGTGCCACGGTCAGGGGGCTGCCAAGGCTTTTTGACTTCTATCGAAGCATGGGTGAAAAGCGGGACAAGCTGCCTTATGGGATCGACGGAGTGGTCTACAAGGTCAACTCTCTTCGTGACCAGGAGTCTCTGGGCTATGTGTCGCGCGCGCCGCGGTTCGCGGTGGCCCACAAGTACGCCCCCGAGGAAGCGCTGACCGAGGTGATCGACATCGCGGTGCAGGTCGGCCGAACCGGTGTTTTGACGCCGGTGGCGCGGCTGAAGCCGGTCAACGTGGGCGGTGTCACCGTGACCAACGCGACGCTACACAATGAAGACGAAGTGCGCAGAAAAGACGTCTGGCGCGGAGACCTTGTGGTGGTGCGGCGGGCGGGGGACGTGATTCCGGAAGTGGTGAGCGTGTCCAAGCCCGGACCCCGGGAACCCGCCGATCGGTTCGAGATGCCCACCCGCTGTCCGGTTTGCGGATCCGAGGTGGTGCGCCTGGAAGGCGAGGCGGCGGCGCGCTGCACCGGAGGGCTCTTTTGCGGAGCCCAGCGCAAACAGGCTCTGCTGCATTTCGCGTCCCGACGGGCCATGGACATAGAGGGACTCGGAGAGAAGCTGGTCGATCAGCTGGTCGATCTGGAAATCGTGCGAACGCCGGCCGACCTCTACCGGCTCGGCGTGAGCGCGCTCGGCGAGCTCGAACGAATGGGCGAGAAATCGGCGCACAATGTGGTTCTTGCCATACAGAAATCGAAGAACCCGGCCTTTGCCCGGTTTATTTACGCCCTGGGAATTCCTGGAGTAGGGGAAGAGGTCGCCAAAGTCCTCGCGAGAAACTTCGGCCGGCTGGACCGATTGCTCGACGCGGACTGGACCGAGATCGCGGAAGGAAAAAGGAGAATCCAGAAGGAGAACGCGGCGCGGAAAAGAAAAGGAGATTCGCCGCTGCCCTCGGTGCTCGAGGGCATAGGGCCGGAGTTGATGGAAAGCTTGAAGAAGTTTTTATCGCAAGGGCATAATCGGGAGGTCATCGCGCAATTGACTGCCGGCCGTGACGCGGTCCAGGTGCGGGCGGAAAGGCCGCCTGCTGCAGCGTCGAACCAGGGATTCTCGGGCAAGACCTTTGTCCTGACGGGGACGCTGCCGAATATGAGCCGCGAGAAAGCCACCGAGCTGATCGAAAGCCGCGGCGGCAAGGTCGTCGGATCGGTTTCGAAGCAGACCGACTATGTGGTTGCGGGTGCCGAAGCGGGGAGCAAGCTCGAAAAGGCGCGAGCGCTCGATGTTGCGGTGCTAGACGAAGCGAATCTACGAAAAATGCTCGAGGAGTCCAAGTCTTGAAAAAAGTGACGAAAGCTGTTTTCCCCGTAGCGGGCATGGGCAGCCGGTTCCTTCCTGCCACCAAGGCGAGCCCGAAGGAGATGATGCCCATCGTCGACAAGCCGCTCATTCAGTACGCGGTCGAGGAAGCCGTGGCAGCGGGGATTCGCGACATGGTTTTCATCACCGGCCGGACCAAGCGCTCGATCGAGGATCACTTCGACAAGGCCTACGAAGTGGAGGCGGAACTCCTGGCGCGCGGGAAGAACGATCTGCTCGAGCTGATCCAGGACATCATTCCAAAATCCGTGAACTGCATTTACATCCGGCAGCCCGAACCTCTCGGTTTGGGGCATGCGGTCTTATGTGCGCAGCCCGTGGTCAAGGACGAGACTTTTGCCGTAATCCTGGCCGATGACCTGATCGACGCCGATCCTCCCGTGCTACAGCAGATGGCCAGGGTATTCGAGCGCCACCAGTCGCCAATGCTTGCCGTGCAGCAGATCCCGCCAGAGCAAAGCCTCCAGTACGGCATGGTCAAAGTCGAACCGGTGACCTCGGGTCTGGATCGCGTCTTGCGAATCGTCGAGAAGCCCAAACCGGAAGCAGCGCCGTCGAACCTCGCCGTGGTCGGGCGGTACATTCTGACGCCGCGAATTTTTCATCACTTGGCGCAGGCCACGCCCGGAGCCGGGAGCGAAATCCAGCTCACCGACGCGATCAGCGCGCTGCTCGCGGAGGATCGCGTGTTGGCCTACCGCTTCGCGGGGACCCGCTATGATTGCGGCTCGAAGCTGGGGTATCTCCAGGCGACCGTCGCCTACGGACGAAAGCACCCGGAGATCGGCAAGGCGTTCGACCAGTTTCTGAAAACCCTGTGATGCGGCTGAAGGCCGCGGTGCATACACTTCCGGCGCCATGACGCCCGACGAGGCCTGGAAAACGCTCGAGAGCGCGGATCTGCTGTGCGACGAAGTGACGGTGCGTGCCGCAATCGCCCGTCTCGCCGGGGAGATCTCGGCGAAGCTGAAGGACCGCTATCCCCTGGTGCTTGCGGTCATGGGGGGCTCGGTCTTCTTTGCCGGCCACCTCCTGCCGCAATTGCGCTTCCCGCTCGAGTTCGACTACATCCACGCATCGCGCTACGGCAATGACACCTCCGGTGGAGAGGTCGTGTGGAAGGTGGAACCTCGTGAGAACGTGAAGGGCCGTGCGGTGCTCGTGCTGGACGACATCCTGGACGGCGGCGAAACGCTCGCGGCGATTCGCGACCGCGTGCTGTCGCTCGGAGCGGCGGCGTTCTACGGTGCGGTCCTCACCAACAAGGACATCGGGGCCGGGAAGCCCATCGTTCCGGATTTCGTCGGCCTGCAACTTCCGAACCGCTACGTTTTCGGGTGCGGAATGGACGTTTCGGGCGCCTGGCGCAACCTGCCGGCGATCTACGCCTTGAAGAATACCTAAAGCGCATGCTTGCCATCATCGGCGGGAGCGGACTGACGGAGTTCGCCAATCTCGAGGTTTCGCGCCGCCAGGCGGTGCGGACTCCCTATGGAGAGCCTTCAGGGCCGCTCACCTTCGGGGCGATCCGCGGCGTGCCCGTGGTCTTCCTCGCGCGTCACGGTGACGGCCATACGATTCCGCCCCATCAAGTCAACTATAGAGCCAATCTGTGGGCGCTCAAGGAGCAGGGCGCCGGCAAGATCGTTTCGGTGGTCTCGGTCGGGGGCATTCGCCCGGACCTCGGTCCGGGAAAGATCGTCGTCCCGCACCAGATCATTGACTACACCTGGGGCCGTGCGGGCACGTTCTTCGAGGATAATGCGCCCGTGAAGCATATCGACTTTACCGAACCGTATACTGCCGAGCTGCGAAATCAGCTGATGGCTGCGGCGAATGCCTGCGGCGAGTCCGCGGCCGACCGCGCCGTGTATGCAGCGACCCAGGGGCCGAGGCTGGAAACCGCCGCGGAAATCGACCGCTTGGAGCGGGAAGGCGCGGACATCGTCGGCATGACCGGGATGCCCGAGGCGGCGCTGGCGCGCGAACTCGAGCTGGGTTACGCGGTGGTTGCAGCGGTCGTCAACCATGCGGCCGGCCGAGGCGCAAGCGCCCGCGGGGTGCCCTTGCAGAAAATAGAGGAGATACTGAAAGACGCCATGGGCCGCGTGCGAAAGATCATCGAAACGCTCGCGGCGGCATGAGCGGGCATCGGGAGACGCCAGCATGATTCGCGAAGTGCTGAAAATGGGCGATCCGCGGCTGCTGGACAAGTCGCGCGCGGTGGAGGCGCTGGGAACGCCCATGCTGCGTGAGCTGATCGCGGATATGCGCGACACCATGGCGCACCTCAACGGGGCGGGGCTGGCCGCCCCGCAGATCGGCGTGCCGCTGCGGGTGGTGATTTTCGGGGTCGCGCGCAATTCCCGCTATCCCGATGCGGAAGAAGTCCCGGACACGGTGCTCATCAATCCGATCGTCACGCCGCTCGGCGAGGAGATGGAAGAAGCGTGGGAGGGCTGCCTGTCCGTGCCCGGTCTGCGCGGCGTGGTGCGGCGATTCAAGCGGCTGCGTTACCAGGGCTTCGACGAATTGGGCAATTCGATCGATCGGACCGTCGAAGGTTTCCACGCGCGAGTCGTGCAGCACGAGTGCGACCACCTCGACGGCATCCTCTACCCGATGCGCATCGACGACATGTCGAAGTTCGGATTCGCCGACATTCTGTTCCCCGATCAGGAACTGATCGACGACTAGCCGGAGAAACTGCTTCCTAGGCTTGGAGCGCGTTGAGCAGGTCCGTTTCGAGTTGCAATACCGTTTTCGGACTAGCGAGAGCGGCGCCGGACACGACGAACACGTCCTCAGCACGCTCGCCGAGCGTCGCGATCTTGGCGGTGTGCAGACTGACCCCGTAGCGGCTGAGCACCAGCGCGATTGCATAGAGCAGGCCAGGCCGGTCGCCTGCGGTGACGGACAGGGAGTGGTATTGCCCTTTCTCGTCCGGGACGACCCGTACCTCCGGTGCAATGGGGAAGTGCTTGACGCGCCGCGACACCCGTCCCCGTACAGGCTGCGGCAAGGGAACCTGATTCGCCAGCCAATCCGCCAGTTCCGACTCTATCCGGGCGATCATATCCCGAGGATGCGCCACGCTGCCGACGTCCATGACCTGGAATGTGTCGAGCGCGTAGCCATGCCGGGTCGTGTAGATCTTTGCATCGACGATGCTGAAACCGACCGACCCGAAATAACCGCAGATGCGCGCGAACAGGTCGCGCTGATCGGGGACGTAGATCATGACCTGCAGCCCTTCGCCCGCGGGCGAGAGGCGTGCCTTGACGACGGGCTTTCCCGGGCTGTCCCTGTAGTGCAACAGCCGCGTGTGCCAGGCGATTTCCTGGGCGTCGTGGCGCAGGAAATACGGGACGTCGAAATGGCGCCACAGAGAATCCTGGACCGTGTCCGACAAGTCGTAGAGCCGCAGCAGGCGTTTGGCCTCGCTCTGTTTGCTCTGGATGTACTGGTCCGCCTCGATCTTTCCGCCCTTCAGCAGATCCTGCGTGGCGCGAAAGAGATCCTCCAGGAGCTTGCCTTTCCAGGCATTCCACACCTTGGGACTCGTTCCGCGGATGTCCGCGACAGTGAGCAGATAGAGCGCGACCAGGCGCCGCTCCGTTCCGACGACGCCGGCGAAGCGCCTTATGACTTCCGGGTCGGATAAATCCTGCTTCTGCGCGACCGACGACATGATGAGATGGTGCTCGACCAGGAATTCGACCAGCTTCGCATCTTCGGGCGCCAAACCGTGCTCCCGGCAGAAGCGCCGGGCCTCGAGCCTGCCCAGCTGGGAATGATCGCCCCCGCGGCCCTTGGCGATATCGTGGAAGATCGCCGCGACATACAGCAGCCAATGGCGCTCCAGTCCGGCGATGAGACGGCTGCACAGAGGATACTCGTGGGCGAACTCGAGCATCGTGAAGCGGCGCAGATTGCGCACGACGGTGAGGATGTGCTGGTCCACCGTATAGACGTGGAAGAGGTCGTGCTGCATCTGGCCGACGACGCGCCGGAACGCCGGTAGGTACCGGCCCAGGATGCCGTACTGGTTCATGCGCCGCAGTTCGTGGACGATGCCGCGCGGTTGCTGGAGGAGCGACAGGAAAATCTCTCGGTTGTGCGGATCGCGCCGAAAAGCGGCGTTGATGCGTGCGCGCGCGCGCCACAGTGCACGCAACGTTTGCGCCGTCATGCCTTTGAGCTCCGAGCGTTGCTGCATGACGAGGAAACTCTCCAGAATCGCGGAGGGATCGCGCTCGAACAGATCGGAAGACTGCGCGTGGAGCAGTTCGCCCACGCGCGCGAACTTTTCGTTGATCACCTCGGTGCTGGAATCTCTGGCCGGAAAAATCTGGGCGCCGGCGTTCTGGAGCAGTATCGTATTGAGCTGGGTCACGGCTTTGGCGGTCCGGAAATAGGCCTGCATCAACTGCTCGCCGGCGCGCCGG
>DATHHS010000115.1:0-5377 GCA_035317085.1 Burkholderiales bacterium | reverse complement strand
GATATGGAAACACATTGTCCTCAAGCCGCTTGAGGATCTTGTCGGAATGGCTCTTCGACCACTTCCTCGAGAAGTTCGCGAACCACTCTCGGGCCACTACTTCCAAGCTATTTGCGGCGCCCCGGGTAACAGCCGCCTTGCTCGCCTTGCGCTGCGCGCTCGGGTCGACACCGTTATCGAGCAGACGTTTGGCGTCGTCTCTCCGCGTGCGTGCCTTGCCCAAGCCCACCTTCGGATAGACGCCAAGGGAGAGCCGTTTCTCCTTGCTAGCGAAGCGGTACTTCAGCCGCCACCATTTGCCCCCCTTCGGCGAGACCTCGAGGTAAAGGCCGCCGCCGTCGAACAGACGTAACGCCTTGTCGGTCGGCTTCGCTGCGCGGATTGCTTTATCGGTGAGGGGCATTTTGGGGGCAACACCTCTGGGAGACCAAGCAGTTGCCCCCAATCTTGCCCCCAGCAGGCGCTGGCTGTCAATGGACCCTAGTAGACCACCTCAGACTTCTGTGGACTGATTTTCGTAGGGAAGATCGCCCTATGGGCATACTTAGATGGACTTCAACAGACAATAATAGATGCTACTGGACAAGCTTTTGGTGCCGGGTAAAGGATTCGAACCCTCGACCGTCGCATTACAAATGCGCTGCTCTACCAACTGAGCTAACCCGGCATCGGGCGCCATTATACGTCCCGAGGGACCTGACCCGGCCGAGTTGACCGAGATGAGTTCACCCGCCTGACTGCTTACTTTATCCGCCTCAAAGTCGGCTTGCCGCCGGACTTCGGCGGGTCCTTCGGAGCGAGCGGCGTTGCCGCTCCTTCACGGTTCATCTCCGGCTCGGCTTTCTCTTTACCGAACGACATGCCCTGCCCGTTCTCGCGCGCATAGATCGCCGAGACAGCAGCGACGGGAATGACCAGTTCCCTCGCCGAACCGGAAAAGCGGGCGGTGCACTCGATAAACTCGTTTCCCATCTGCAAGCGGCTGGCCGCCAGCGGACCGACGTTGATCACGATCTCGCCATCGCGGACGTATTCCATCGGCACACGGGTATCGGCATCCACGACGACCGAAATGTGGGGCGTGTAACCGTTGTCCACGCACCATTCGTACATCGCGCGCAACAGGTACGGCTTCGTGGACGTGGGCTCGGTCATCAGCGAACGGCTGTCATTCTGAGCGGGGCAAAAAATCTGCTGTCGGGACTAGCGGTGCAAAGCAGATCCTTCGTCGCGAAACTCCTCAGGATGGAGCGCAAGATGACGGCGCTCCCGCGTCATCACTTGCGCATCACCTTCTCCGACGGCGTCAGCGCCTCGATGTATGCCGGGCGTGAAAACAGGCGCTCGGCGTACTTCATCAAGGGAGCCGCAGGCTTGGGCAGGGTCACGCCGTAGTAGTCGAGCCGCCAAAGGAGAGGGCTGATCGCCACGTCGAGCATCGAGAACTCGTCGCCCAGCATGTACTTCTGCTTGGTGAACACCGGAGCCATCTGTGTGAGCTGGTCGGCGACGTGCTGGCGCGCGCGATCCTGCTGTTTCTGGTTGCCGTTCTCCAGCGCCTCGATGTGGGAGAAAAGCTCCACTTCGAACTGGAACAGAAAAAGCCGCGCCCGGGCCCGCATCACCGGGTCGGCCGGCATCAGCTGCGGGTGCGGAAAGCGCTCGTCGATGTACTCGTTGATGATATTCGCTTCGTAGAGGATCAAATCGCGCTCGACCAGCACCGGCAGCCGGTTGTAGGGGTTCATCACCGCGATATCTTCCGGTTTGTTGTACATATCGACGTCGATGATTTGAAAGTCCATGCCTTTTTCGTACAGCACGATACGACAGCGCTGCGAGAACGGGCAGGTGGTTCCGGAGTATAGATTCATCATGTTGGTTTACCTTGTTGCGAGTCTGGACGATGTGCAGATGAAAAAGGCGCGGGCCCCAGGCGCCCCGCGCCTCCCTGGCAAGCCTTTTCAGTGCACGTCTTTCCAGAACTCCTTGTAAAGTAGGTACGCGAGGACAAGCAGTACGAACAGGACAAGCAACACCACGTAGCCCGTCTGCTTGCGCACGAGTTGGTTGGGCTCGGCCATCCAGGTCATGAAATTGACCAGATCGCGAACGAGAATGTCGTAGTCGATCTGGGAGAGCGAGCCTGCCGTTTCGGTCCTGATGGTCTTGAGGATAAAGCGATCCCCGTCCTTTCCGGCCTGCTCCGGAGTCAGGACGTCGATCTTCCAGGCATTCTTCTGCTGTCTGCCGATTGCCTCCGCCTGCTCCAGATTCTTGAATTTTCGTTCCACCTGCACCTGCTGCCCGGAGAGCGTCCACAGCACATGCGGCATGGCAACGTGCTCGAACACCATGTTGTTCCAGCCCGTGGCCGATTCCGGATCGCGGTAGAAGCTTCGCAGGTACGTATATAGCCAGTCGGAGCCCCGAGCGCGCGCGATGACCGACAGGTCCGGAGGCGCCGTGCCGAGCCATTCCTTCGCATCCTTCTTCGTCATGGCGACATTCATCAATTCCCCGACCTTGTCGGCCGTGAAAAGCAGGTTATCTTTGACCTGCTGTTCGGAGAGTCCGAGATCGAGCAGCTTGTGATAGCGCATCATCCCCGCCGAGTGGCAGTTCAGACAGTAGTTGACGAATACCCGGGCGCCCGCCTGCAGGCTCGCGACATCCCGAGGGTCGATCGGCGCCGCATCGAGCCGGACCGATTCCTCCTCCGCAAGCGCAAGCGGTGAAGCGAGCGTCGCGGCAAAGACGGCGATAGCGAGCAGCTTTTTCATTTTGACGTCACCCGCTTCGGTTCAGGCTTGCACTTGTCCATCTTCGAGTACCAGGGCATGAGGAAGAAGAACAGGAAATACACCGCCGTGCCGATCTGCGCGGCGAGCGTGCGCTCCGCGGTCACTGCCTGGGTGCCGAGGTAGCCCAGGACGAAGAACGCGATCACGAAGAGGGCGAGCGCCGTCTTGGTGATGGGTCCCTTGTAGCGGATCGACCGCACCGGACTCTGATCGAGCCAGGGCAAGGCAAAGAAAATCATGACCGCGGTCCCCATCAGGACCACACCCCAGACCTTGGGGTCGAGCGTGAAGAATCCCACAATCAGCACGACCGCGAGAGCGGCGACGCCCACCCTCAGGGCCGCACTCTTCACGCTCCAGATGATGAGCCCCGCCAGGACGAGGACGCCGGCGGCGAGCGCCCACATGAAGTTCTCGGTCGTGGCGCGCAGGATCGAGTAGTACGGCGTGAAGTACCACACCGGCGCGATATGCAGAGGGGTCTTGAGCGGATCGGCCGGGACGAAATTGTTTTGCTCGAGGAAGTAGCCACCGACCTCCGGGGCAAAAAACACGACGATCGAAAACACGATCAGGAAGATCGCCACGCCGAAGCTGTCCTTCACGGTGTAGTAGGGATGGAACGGAATGCCGTCGAGCGGCCTGCCGGTCGCCGGGTCCTTTACATTCTTGATCTCTATCCCGTCGGGATTGCTCGAACCGACTTCGTGCAAAGCAAGAATGTGGGCGACCACCAACCCGAGGAGCGCGAGCGGCACCGCGATCACGTGAAACGCGAAGAAACGGTTGAGCGTCGCATCCGATACCACGAAGTCGCCACGGATCCAGAGGGCGAGCTTGGGCCCGACGACGGGGATCGCATCGAAAAGATTCACGATGACTTGCGCGCCCCAGTAGGACATCTGTCCCCAGGGAAGGAGGTAACCGAAGAAGGCTTCGGCCATCAGGCAGAGAAATATCAACATCCCGAAAATCCACAGGAGCTCGCGCGGCTTGCGGTACGAGCCGTAGAGCATCCCGCGGAACATGTGCAGGTACACGCAGATGAAAAAGAACGAGGCGCCGGTCGAATGCATGTAGCGGATCCACCAGCCCCAGGGCACTTCGCGCATGATGTACTCGACCGAGGCGAACGCCTGGGTGGCGTCCGGCTTGTAGTTCATCGTGAGGAAAATCCCGGTGACGAGCTGGATCACCAGGACAAAAAGCGCGAGCGAGCCGAAGTAGTACCAGAAATTGAAATTTTTCGGCGCGTAGTACTCGGAGAGGTGCGAGCGCCAGTTCTCCATCAGCGGAAAGCGCTGATCGATCCAGGTGAGCAGGCCGCTCAATACCCCATTGAGCGGTCCCACCCCGGTAATCGTGACGGGTTGCTTTTCGGCTGCGGGCATCGTCGTCAGGCTCCCTTCTTGTCGTCGCCGATCAGGATCTTGTTGTCCGAAAGGTACATGTAGGGCGGGACCCTGAGGTTGTCCGGCGCCGGTTTATTCTTGTAGACGCGGCCCGCGAGATCGAACAGTGATCCGTGGCAGGGACAATAGAACCCTCCGGTCCATTGGCTCTCGAACGCCTCCGGGCCCGCTTTGAGCTTGTCCTGCGGGGAGCATCCGAGGTGCGTGCAAATCCCGACCACCACCAGGTACTCGGGCTTGATCGAGCGGTACTCGTTCCGGGCGTATTCGGGCGTCAGCTCGCTTTTCTTGCGTTCGCTCTTGGGGTCAGCCACCCTGCCGTCGGTTTCCTTGATCTCTTCGAGCATTTCCTTGGTACGGTGAAGGATCCAAACGGGTTGTCCGCGCCACTCGACGGTCATCTTCTCGCCCGGGGCGAGCTGGCCGATATCGGCTTCGACCGGCGCTCCAAGCGCCTCGGCACGCTCGGAGGGCAGCATCGAGGCGACGAGAGGAACGGCGGTGCCGACCGCGGCAGCGCCGCCTGCGCAAGCGCCCACCATGACCAGGTTGCGCCGGCCGCGGTTCACCTTGGATTGATCGCTCATAGGGAGATCCTGACTGGAAAAAGCATTCTTGGAGAGAGTTGGATTATACAGAAAGCTTCGCGCTGGGCCAAATTTTGAAGGCCAATCTGCTGATTTTGATGGTGAATTCCATATTTCGATCCGGAGCACCCGAAACGGTGATCGAGTAGGTGCACGCGTCCAGGGTCCCATGGCGTGGACGTCAACGCCCGTTCGCAACGAAAATCTGCGCGGAGCGCCGCTCCGACTGGACGCGAGAAAAGTTTTCGCATCGAATTGTTTTGCGCAATAATCGCGTACTAGGGAATTTCGCGTACTAGGGAATTCACAGCATTCCGCCCCGCGAACGGCGTGGGCGGATCGCCGCGGACAAAAAAATTCGGCGAAACCAGCCCACCATCCATGCGCAGTCTTTGGCTCATCTTTGCCCAAACGGCGACCGTTGCGGTCGGTGTGCTATTTGTCGTCACGACGCTGAAACCCGAGTGGATCGGTCGTTCCGCATCCGGACTCCAAGTGGTCGAGCTACGCCAGGCCACTACGTCGTCGAGCGTGCCCGCGCGCGCAGCCTCTTACAGCGACGCGGTAAAAAAGG
>DATHHS010000114.1:0-5495 GCA_035317085.1 Burkholderiales bacterium | reverse complement strand
GATACACGGGCAGGAAAGTGAGCAAAGCGTTCTGCGTCATCGACCGGAACGCCGAGCTCGCCGAAAGGAGGAGCAAGCCGCGGTTGCGGAACAACTCCGGCACGCCGCGGAAATAGTCGCGCAAAGACTGGCTGCCTGCGTCGGCCGTGGTCTCGCGCTTCTTGGCGCCCAGATGTAGCGTGCCTAGAAAAACGAACAGGAGGAAAGCAATCACGATACCGGGAACAACGTTCATGATCACCACTTCGCGCCACGAGAACGTCGCGAGCAGCGCCCCCACGACGATGGGCGCGATCGCGTCGCCGACGTTTCCGCCCATGCCGTGCAGCGAGAGCACCAGGCCCTTCCTCTCGGGGAAACGGCGCGCCAGCGTGGGAATCGCGGTCGGATGCCACAGGCTGTTGCCGAATCCCACCAGCGCCACGCAGCCGATCAGCATCAGATAGCTGTGGGTGAAGCCCATCAGCAGATATGGGAATCCCACCCAGAAAAGCGACACCGCCATCAGCATGCCCTTGCGTCCGACCGTGTCGACCAGCACTCCGCCGGGGATGTTCGCCACCGCGCCGGCGATGTACTGGCAGGTCATGATGAGACCGATCTGGCTGAAGGAAAGCCCCAGTTCCTTGCCGATGATCGGCAGGATCAGATAGAAGGTCGCCGGGTACCAGTGAGTGAGGGAATGCCCGAGCGTGATGAGCCACATCTCGCGGTACGAGCCGCGGGAGGCTTGGGGGGCGGCAACGGCGATGCTCATTGATTTTTCCTCGCCCGCAATGTTATCAGATCAATTCCCGCCGCCTTTCAGCACGATGCTCTCGAAGAGCCTGCTCCATTTCTCCGCTTCATCGAGCGTGCGGATCGGGTTCGTCTGGACGATTCGCACGTTCTTGAGCGGCGAGGGCGCGTTCGTATTCGATGGTACGTAGTCCATTTGCACGAGGTACTGCTGCCCTTCGCCGAGCATGTACTCGTAGAAAAGGAGCGCGGCGTTCGGGTGCGGTGCGTGGCGCGCGATACCGATGGCGTTGGCGCGCGCCACGGCGGGCTCGAGCGCGAACCATTCGATCGGCGCGCCTTTTTTTTTCGCCTGCTCGGGCATGTAGTTGTACACGGTGAGTGCAAGCGGCACTTCGCCCGCGATCACCATGTTGTTGAGGAGGGTGTGCCCGGTGCGTGCCGATAAGCCGTTCCGCGCCACGAGGTCGCGGAAAAACTGGAGGCCTTTCTCTCCGCCGCCCATGATATCGACGACGGTAGCAAACCAGTCTTCGTTTTTCGCCTCGATGCCGAGCTTGCCTTTCCACCTGGGGTCGAGGAGATCCCTGTAGGTTTTCGGAAGGTCGGCTTTCTTGATGAGCTGGGTGTTATAGACCTGCACCCAAACGGACAGGAGCGTCGCCGCCCATTCGCGGTGCGCCGGCACGGAGCCAGGGTGCAATTCTCTGTGCACCGGAGAATTCACCGCCTGAAGGATCTTCTCGCGCGAGAGCGCTTCCATCTCCGGGGCGCCGAAGTGGATCACGTCCACATCGTATTTCTTCGCTGCAGCCTCGGCGAGCGTGCGCTGCAAGACCTTGTCCGTTCCTGCGCGCCAGATATTCACCTTGATCCCGTACTTGGCCTCGAAGGGGCCGATCAGCGCCGGCTGGTCCCTGGGCGCGAAGGTGGTGTACATCGTGAACGCGCCCTCCTTCTTCGCGGCCGCAACGATTTTCGCCGTGCGATCAGTGCCGCTGTACTCGAAGAGCGTCTGCGCGCCGGCGCTGCAGGCGATGAGCCCGCAGGCGGCCAAAACCGCAATCGGCTTCTTGGAATTTTTCATGTGCCTGTTCCTCAATCGCGTATGTCCTGCAGAAACCAGTCGGTGGGCAGATCGCGCCCCAGCCCCTCGCGCCGCGCCGCCTCGTAGGCCGCGGCGGCCACCGCAAAGAACTGCGCGCCCTGGATATTGCCGCGCTCCGAGTAGGTGATCTGGTTTCTCGAAGTGCGGCCGCGGACCCTGCCGCTCACCACATCGCCGAAGCTGACGTCGCCGCCTTTGCCCGTCACCTGGGGCGCTCGCCGGCCCATCCGGTTCGTTTCCCACCGGGGATCCTCCGGCCGAGCGACATAGCCCAGATATTCGTCGGTCGTGGCGAGCTCTGGGCGGCCCACGGGCGCCGGCGCGGTGCCCAGCCGCAGCGTCCGGTCGAAACGCGCGAGTGCCGTGTCATCGGGCCGCCCGCCGATCGATATGACGTGCATCCCCGCCTCGAACCACTCGCCCCGGATGACGGGGCGGGCGGAATCGGTGCAGGCGGCGAGAATGTCCGCGTCACGATAGACCTCGCGTGCATCATCACAGGCTTCGCACTCGATCTTGTGGCGCTCCGCGATCTCGGCGGCAAACCGTTCGCGGTTCGATCGAGTCGGACTGAACACCTTGATACGCCCGATTCTCCTCACCTCGAGCAAAGCCTCGACGTGCGATGTCGCCATGCCGCCGGAGCCGAGCATGCCGAGCGTGCTGCAGTCCTCGCGCGCCATGATGTCCGTTCCGATCGCGCTGTCGGCCGCGACGCGCAGGTGCTGCAGGTGGCCGTCGTTGATGATGGCGAGCGGCGCTCCGGTCTCGACGTCAGTCAGAAACACCAGCCCGCAGTAGCGGCCCGGGCGCGTGCAGTATTTCTCGCGCGTGCGCACGCCCTCGTACTCACGCTCGTAGACGATGTCGGATTTCATCCGGATGGCGAAATAGCCGCCGGTGGAGCCGCCTTCCATGCTGCCCCACTGGTAGAACTTGTCCGGGTCGCGCGTCGGAATGCGGATGTCGATGCGCGGACGGCAGACAGCTTCGCCCGTGGCGAGGTCCCGGTAGGCCGACTCCAGCGAGCGGCGCACCGCGGCAGGCTTGAGCACGCGCCGCACGACCTCGTTGTCGATGAGCAGGGTCACCGGCGCGTTCCCGCGGCCCCGCGGTTCAGGCTGGCTGGGCGGCCTTGGCCCTGGCGCGGAGGTATTTCTCGACGAGATCGGCGGTGAGCAGCACGTTGGCGTCGTACTCCGGCGCGTCCTCGAGCTGCTCCAGGTCGTTCAGCCCGCAGTACTTGTAGATACGGTTGATCGCGGAGATCAGGCGCACCGGCTTCTCCGTGCTCGCATTGAAATGCTGATGGATCGTGTTCGGCGGAATGTAGATCACGTCCCCCGCCTCCCACTCCCAGCGCTTCACCTCCGCCTGCGGCGTCCAGTGATAGGTGTCGGTGATCTCCACGTCGCAGTCCTGGTGCTGGTCGTAGCCGCGGCCTTCCACGACGTACAGGCACTCCTCGGCCAGGTGGCGGTGCTTGCCCGAGCGGCTGCCCGCCGGAATGATCTGCATGTAGGCGTCCACCGTTTCCATGCGCGTGTTCATCTGCTCGTTCAGCAGATGCTTGAGCAGGCCCTGCCGCGCCATTTCCCACGGCATGTCTTCCGGATGCAGGATCTTGCGGCGCTTGGCGTTTCTCGCCGGTGCCTGCATCGCGTTCTCCAGCAGGCTCTGATACAGCTTCTGGTGCGCGCTGCCGCGCATCCAGGCTTTAGACTCACCCCAGGCCATCTTTGGCTCCTCTCCCCGATTCGCTCACCCCGCTTTCACCGGAGTGGTTGTAGTTCTCCTCGAAATGCCTCGGCACGAACCCGACGCCCTCGGGTGTCGCTTCCTTCGGCCGCGGTATCACCGTTTGCTGGAACATCAGGTTCATGAACAGGACCATCGGCTTGGGCTTCATGACGAGCGCTCGTGCGGGTTTCACGGGATCGGCGTTGAAGTGCTGATGCACGCAGTTCATGTGCACGATCGCGACGTCCCCGGCCGACCAGTCGTGACGCACGCCGTCGTGGATCTCGTAGCCCTTGCCGTCGAGGATGTAGAACGCCGCCTCGTTGACGTGCCCGTGCTTTTGCGTCCGGCCCCCCGGGCCGTATTCCTCGAGGTGCACGTGCAGCGTCTGCGCGAGGCCGTCAACGGGCTCGATGAAGTGCTTGCTGAAGGATTGCGGCCCGTCGTTGAACAGGAGGTCCTTCCCCTTGATCACGCGCGGCAGGCCGCGCAGCCGCGCCAACTCGTCCTTCAGGCTGTACTGCCCCTGGATGCCGCGCACGAAGACGCGGTCCTTCTTGCTGCTGTAGTGCGATTCCTTGGCCATAGGCTTGCTCCGTTCGTCCGTTTACCAGGCCGCGGAAACCGCTTCCCTCGGGAAGCGTTTTTCGACGGCCTCAAATTTGGGGGATTCCAAGGGGGCGTAGCCCCCTTTCAGCCCCTGTTACTGTCCCTTGCCGAAAATCTCTTCGTACAGCTTCGCCCATTTGTCGTACTCGTCGAGCGTCACGCTGGCGTCGACGAATTTGAGCGGCAGCTTGTTGAGCGGCGTGTCGATTTTCTTGCTGGTCGGCACGAAGTCGCGCTGCGCGAGAATCTTCTGGCCTTCCTCGCTGATCTCGAAATCGTAAAAAAGCACCGCGGCGTGCGGATGCGGGGCGCGGCGCGCAACCCCGACTCCGTTCGGCCGCGCGATCGCGGTGCCGATGGCGAACCAGTCGATCGGCGCACCCTTGCCCTTCAGCTGCTCGGCCTTGTAATTGTATACGGTCAGCGCGAGCGGCACCTCGCCCGACACGACGAGTTGCGTCAGGAGCGTATGCCCCTTGCGCACCGAGATGCCG
The DNA here is from genome assembly GCA_035317085.1 of Burkholderiales bacterium. GTDB lineage: Bacteria > Pseudomonadota > Gammaproteobacteria > Burkholderiales > SG8-39 > VBDM01. The sequence continues at coordinate 806 of DATHHS010000114.1, read as the reverse complement.
TTCTTCGCGACGATTTCCTTGAAGAGCCTGGTGCCCTTCGCTTCGCCGAGCTCGGCGAACATGCCCGCCAGCCAGTCCGAATCCTCCTGCTCGATGCCCAGCCTGCCCTTCCATTTCGGCTGCAGCAGGTCTTCCCATTTCTTCGGCAGCTCTTCCTTTTTCACCGCCTTGGTGTTGTAGGCCTGCACGAACACGTTCAGGCGCGTGCCCACCCACTCCCCGTGGGGGCGCAGCGCCGGGGCGATGAGCTCCGCGTGATAGGGCGACTTGATCGCCTGAAGGACGTTCTCGCGGTGCATCGACTCCATCTCGGGGCCGTTGGTCTCGGCGACATCCATGGTGTGCCGGTTGGCTCGCGCCTCGGTGACGGCGCGCTGCAGGACCTTCTCCGAGCTCGAGCGCCAGACGCTCACCTTGACGCCGTACTTTTTCTGGTAGGCGGCGACGATCACGCCCATGTCGTCGGACTGCGCCGAGGTATAGAGATTGAGCCCGCCCTCCTTCTTCGCGCCTTCGACGAGTTTCTGCGCGCGGTCGGTGCCGGCGTAGAGACCAACGTCCGCGGCGGTCGCACCAGGCTTGACCTGGCTGGACGCGGAGATAGGGGAAATGGCGCCCGCAACGAACAGGCCCGCCAGAAGAGTGAATTCGCGCCTGTTCATGGATCATTTCCTTCTGTGTCGGTGCCTGTCGGGAGGAAGCGCGTCAGTCGGCTTCCTTCTTGACCTTCTGACCTTTGAGGAAAAGCTCCGACCAGAGTTTCTCCCACCGGTCAGCCTCATCGAGCGTGATGCCCGGGTCGATCA
>DATHHS010000113.1:0-43805 GCA_035317085.1 Burkholderiales bacterium | reverse complement strand
CACGAGCGGTGGGGCTGCGACGCTCACCTGGTCTTCGACCGATGCGACCTCTTGCGTGGCTTCCGGCGCATGGATAGGGACCAAGACGATTTCGGGCAGCCAGTCGAGCGGCGCGTTGACGAGCACGAGCACGTTCGGACTGGCGTGCACAGGGGCTGGGGGGACGGGCAGTGCATCGGCGACGGTGACGGTGACGCCCCCGGCACCGACGGCGTCACTGGCGGTGAGTCCGGCGTCTGTCACCAGCGGCGGGGCTGCGACGCTCACCTGGTCTTCGACCAATGCGACCTCTTGTGTTGCCTCCGGCGCATGGGCAGGCAGCAAAGCGACCAGCGGTTCGCAATTGACAGACGCATTGACGAGCACGAGCACGTTTTCATTGATCTGCTCGGGCGGTGGCGGTAGCGCCTCGCAGTCTGTGACGGTCACGGTGACAGGTCGCACCTTCACAACCAATTTCGACCTGACGGAAACCCCGATCTCCGAGGCCGGCGCCTGGCATCGCGCAAGCAATGTTTGGACGAATGTCAGCACGGCGGGTGGAATCGCCTTCGGTACGAACGGAGCAAACAACGCTTTTGACGATTCATACGCCCTGCTGACCGGGTTCGGTCCGAACCAACAAGCACAAGCGGTCGTCTTTCGATCGCCGAGCCTGGTGTCGAACGGGATTACGCACGAGATGGAACTGCTGCTGCGATTCTCCGACGCTGCCGGCAGCGCACAAGGTTATGAGTGCACTTTCAACTACGCCGGCGGCGTACAGATTGTCAGGTGGAACGGTCCGCTCGGCAACTTTACGGACCTGCCCACTACGGGCCCCGGCAATCTCGGCAGAGACCTGGTCAGTGGCGACGTGATAAAGGCGACAATTGTCGGGAACGTCATCAGTACTTTCATCAACGGAGTACTGAGAGCCCAGGCCGTCGATTCGACTTTTGCGACCGGACAGCCCGGCATCGGGTTCTTCACGAGGCCCGCGGGCGTTGCGGACAATCCGGAATTTGGAATGGCGAGTTACTCGGCATCGTCCAATTGACCCGCACGTCGGCGTCAGCCCTATGGATGGGGTACGTGGCTGTTCGTGCTGCTGAGTGCTGCTGGACAGATCAGGAAAAAACCAATTTTCGCGCGTGGAACGCTTCTGCAAAGCCGCTCTTGGAACGAGACTCGAGACCGCGAAGCCGCATCAGCCCCAGGAACGTATCGGCGGCGAACCAATCCTTGCTGCGCTGGGACGAAAAACAGCGGTTCAGATGGCTGACCTTGCGACGGGCCAGGGCAGCGGAAATCGGTACGTATGCATTCGGCGTCACCAAATCGCCCTCGTACTTGGGAATTTCGTACTCGAGTACGAGATGATTGCGCCAGGTATTCCAGGTGAGTTCGGCGACGAGGCGGTGATCCTGATGCCGATCTTGCAGCCAGTGCGTGAGGATGATGTCCGGGTCGCCCTCTGTCTTTAGTTGCTCGAAATAGCCCTTCACGTCGGCGTACTGCGCTTGCAGAAAACAGTCGCGGAAGTCTGCGATGTGGACCTTGCGTGCAGCCGCGCGCGCAAGCAATAAGCTCGCACTGCGATGGGCCTCCGCGGCCCTGGCCCCCTCCGCGCTGAGGACAACCCAAGTCACCTCGACCGCCGGCATGCTGGCGAGCCAGGTCAGGATAGTTCCGCCGCAGCCAATCTCGAGGTCGTCGCTGTGCGCGCCGATGCACAGCAACCGCAACGGTCGGCCCTTCCGGACTTCAGGTACTAGGCGCAGCATGCTTGAGATGGTGCTTTCCAGTGTGCAAGACTAAACATCGCCGCTGAGTTGCTCTCCCAGATTCAGACGGAATGAGGTTGAGATTACCGGGCCGGAGTCTTCTCTTCAAAACGCCGGATCTGTTCGAGGCACAAGGCTTTCGCTTTTGCGCCCTGGAAATATCTCGCGTACCAGTCGACGATCCAATCCAGCGCCTCGGCAACGACCAGGCGCGGCTTCCAGCCCAGCTGCTGGATGGTTTTGCTCGTATCCAGGCGCAGGCTGCCGGCTTCATGGGGATGCGAGCCGGCATCCTGGACCCAGCTCGCCTTGCCGGGCCATTTGCTGATCAGTCGCTCGACCAGCTCGCCGACCGCAAGCGTGTCGTCCTGGTGCGGCCCGAAATTCCAGGGACCGGCGTATCGGGTTCCTTCAAGAGACAGCTTCTCCGCCAGGGTCATGTAGCCGCCCAGGCAATCCAGGACGAATTGCCAGGGGCGTGTCGCGTGAGGGTTGCGCAGGACGGCGGGACGGCCTTCGTGAAAAGCATTCACAACGTCGGGAACGAGTTGATCGTGGGTCCAGTCTCCGCCTCCGATGACATTTCCGGCACGCGCCGTGGCAATCGATTTGTCGTGATCCTTGCCCGCCGCGACGGAGAAAAACGAATCCGCGAAAGCCTGGGTGACCAGTTCCGAGCAGGCCTTGCTGTTGGAGTAAGGGTCGTACCCTCCGAGACGATCCGTTTCCCGGTAGCCCCAGATCCATTCCTTGTTTTCATAGCTCTTGTCGCTGGTGACGTTGACAATCGCGGTTCGCCCGGGAAGGTGTCGCATGGCCTCCAGCAGGTTCACGGTGCCCATCACATTCGTCGAGTAAGTGTCGATCGGGTCCTGATACGACAACCTGACCACGGACTGCGCTGCCATGTGGAAAACGATTTCCGGCCGGTGTTTCTCGAGGCTTTCCCGCAGCCGGGGGTAGTCCCGAACGTCGCCGACGATGGACGTCATACCCGATGTCACGTCGGCGACCTCGTACAGGCTCGGGGTGGTAGGCGCCGGGAGCGAGTAACCGACGACGTGCGCCGACAACCGCTGCAGCCACAAGGAAAGCCAGCTTCCCTTGAAGCCGGTGTGGCCCGTGACAAACACCTTACGACCCTTCCAGAATTGCGGATCCATGGAACCCCTGGTTAGTTCAACGCCGGCAACGTTTTATCCGCCCGTGCTGGTGTCACTGGATTTTTCCCACACCTTCCAGGGAGTGTTGCCTCTTCCGTTCATCCGATCGAACGTGATCTTGTCCTTGAGAGTGTCCATGGCGGTCCAGAACCCGTGGTGCTTGTATGAATACAATTGCTCTTTTTCGATGAGACGCCGGAAGGGCTCTTCCACCAATTCCTCGCCCGACTTGATGTAGTCGAATATGTCGCGCCTGAAGCGGAAGAACCCCCCGTTGAGCCAAAAACCCGATTCCCGCATCGGACCGATGTAACTGACGATACCGTCGTCCCGGGCGTTCACGGAGTGAAAAGAGTGCCATGTTCTTACCGATACGAAACTGGCGACGACATTTTTCTCCTCGCACGCCTTGGAGTAGTCCTGAAGCGGCAGGTCCGACAAGGCATCGCTGTAGTTCGCAAAAAAGTATTCTTCGCCCTCGAGGTGTTTTTTGACCGCAAGCAACCGCTCGCCAATATTCGAGTGCAACCCGGTTTCTACGAAAGTAATACGCCAGTCCTGAACGTCGCTCTGGATCGGCTCGATGGTCCTGCAGCCATTCGAAAGAATGAAGTCGTTGGACATCCATTCGGCATAGTTCACGAAGTATTCCTTGATCAGGTCGCCGCGGTAGCCGAGACACAAAATAAAATCCTTGTGTCCGAAATGCGCGTAGTACCTCATCAGGTGCCAGATGATGGGTCTATAGCCGATGCTCACGAGGGGCTTCGGAATGGTATCCGAGTGCTCGCGCAGTCTGGTTCCCAGGCCGCCACAAAATAACACTACCTTCATTCGCTGCCTCACATGAAGAATTTGACCGCGAAGACCCAAATCCCTTCATACCCGCAAGACTTTCTTGCGCCCAGTCTCGGCGGTCTGACGATCACTTCTTTTCGCTAAGAACTGCCTGACTCACGGCAACCCGCGGGCATCATTGGCAATGACGCGCACATACTTACATACACGTTGCCGATTTCGAACTTTCATCGTGAGGATAGACCCGCGTAGTTGAGAAGTTCGCCGATCAGGCTGTGGCGATACCAAATCATGCGCTGTAACAGATGGCGGTAGATTCGCACTTTGGATTTCAGAGGTAGAGGAGAGGAGTTCACCGCCGAAACGAAACCCAGCTCGGACTGCCATTTCTGGAACGGGAGCCGTCCCGCAGCGGCTGCGTGATATCGCTTCGCATCGTGATCTGGATCTCGATCTGGATCTCCACGCTTCCAGCTTCCGGAATCCTTGTGAAATCTTCGAAAGAACAGGCGGTGCGGCAGCTCGTAGAACTTGCCGTACAGGGTCAGCTCCGCCAGCAGATTGATGTCCGAGCTTACGAAGGTGCCAAGCAGGTGCGTCTGCCGCAGGTGAGACATTCTGATCAAGCCCAGATGCTGGTGCGCCAGCTTTATACGCGATATGAGCGAGAGGAACCGATCGGCAGGATCCTCCTGGGCCAGGTGAAGGACGTCGTCGTAGTTCTTGGGATTGGCACCGTCGGCATCCACGATGACCGCCTGAGCGTAACAAAGTGCGAGAGTGGGGTCGCCCTCCATCACCTTCAACGCACGCTCCAGAAAGCTGGCCTCCCAGTAGTCGTCGGCCGTAGACCACTTCAGATACGGGGTCGTGGTCAGCTCGAAAACCCTGTTGAAATTTCGCGGATTGCCGATGTTCACGTCATTCCGGAAGTACTTGATCCGCGGATCGGCGGCGGCGTACTCCCGGCAGATTTTCTCCGTTCCGTCCGTCGAGGCGTTGTCGCTGATTACCAGGACAAAATCAGAGTAAGTTTGAGCGAGCAGCGAATCCAGCGATTGCCTCAGGTACCGCTGAGTGTTGTATACCGGTAGCCCGATCGTGATGAGTGGAGATGCCGACACTATGAATTCCTATCGATCCGAGGCTGCCACGTTCGTAGAATCCTGCCCCGGGCGCTTGAGCCAGATTTCGCGCCAGAAAATGTAATCGTGCTGAGGGCACATTCGTAGATACTCGCCCGTTGCAACCACGTTGTCGAGCGTCACGCACGGAGTTTTCATCACCACCATTTTTCGCGTGGCCTCGTGGATGATCCGGTCTACGCGTTTTCGCACGACCGCGGATCGACCGCAGAACCGTACCATCTCCGGGTCGAACCAGAGCCCTCTATTTTTGCCCCCGATCAAGGTATGGGCTATTTCGTCTTTGCTACGAACGACAACCACTTCTTTTGCTTTGAGATTGGCGTTGACCACGGGAGTTTCGCCGACAAGCTTGGCCTCCGGCATGAACGGATAGTCCGCCCCGCCGCGTAACCTCTGCACCTTGTTGAATATCTGCGTGAGAATCGCGATCAGATAGCCTCGAATGCCGACATTCCCCCAAAGAAGGGGCCGCAGGTCCTGTCTGAAGTCGAAAGACGACATCGGGCGAGATGCCTCCCAAAGTCCGGTCATCTGGCAAACGTATATCCGATTCTTGTCGATTGACTCACGATTGTCGACCGGGCGTCCCGATTGATTTTCGACCTCCCGATTCAGGGAGGACGCCTGCCTCGCAGGCAGGCGTCTGAGCCAAGAGTCCTTCCAAAGGATCTGGCATTCGGCCTGGCAGCCGTCATGATGGGATCCGGAACACCGCAACCCGCTGAGCGTCACCGTATCGCGCATGCGCCGCCGCCCGGTCTTGTTACGCATGTCGTTTATCTTGTCGACACGACGATGGACGCGAAAGATCTTGCCGTAATATTCCGCCATCTCGCCCATGAAAGGCAACCCGTCCAGCGTGCCGGTGGCATCGAGCGTTGCTTCGATCTCGCCCTGGGATCTGACTATTACGACATCCCCAGGCCGCAGCGCCGGACCCAGCAGAAACCTGAGTCCGACTCTGGACAGCAGTCCGGCCTCCGGAGCCTGGTTGGCGAGCTGGGTGAATATGTCGGATTTGCCCGAGGTCTCCCGGGCGTCGCGCCACAGGCACACCAGGCCGCCGGCAGCACTGAGCACAAGCGCGATGAGAAGCAGGGCCAACAAAAAAGCGCTTGCCGCGAACAAACCCCTATGGCTGGTCGCCGAATTGACCCAAAAGAGGGCCGACAGGGTCAGCACCGCGCCCGCAAAGGCGATCGCCGTCGTCTTCCAATAACTCATGCGGTGCATAGCGCGGCCGGAACCACCTCACGCAAAGCATCGTGAAAGCGCCGACTCAGCAGCGAGTTCCCCGCTGATGTAGCTCTCGTCGGTCCACATGTATCCCCAGTCCCCGTATCTCCCACAGTAGTTTATATCAACATCCTTGAGATATCCGTGGACGATCTCCAGAGCCGCTGCACGTTCCAAATCGAATATGACATTCGCATTGCGCACAACCGTCGCATGACGAGACACAATGGCATCATTCTCCCGGAGGGTGCCGGTTCGGCGCAGGTCGGCGATGACTTGATCGATCAGGTCCTCGGGAGACTGGGTAAGAGGCCGGTATTTGCTCGAAAAATAAACTTCAGCCTGGACGCTCCCGCAGCCCGGGGGGGCGTTGGTCGCGGACAGCATGTGCGGGAAGCTCAAGCGCGTGAAGCAAATGTCCTGGTCGTAAAAGTACGTGATTTGCGCCTCCGACAGATCCGATCGATTCACTCCGACGTTGACCAGAACGCAGGTCGAACACGCGAGTCGCCGGGACGCATCGACGACCTCTTGCGGTGCTTCCGCGATCATCGAGATAAGCTCGGGCAGGGCAATTGACGAAACGAGCGCGTCGTAGTCGGTTTTGAAGCCGTTCGAGAAGCGAAGCTCTCTTTCCCGGGGATTGACGGCGACCAGTTCATGATTGAGCCGGAGATCGGCGATTGCGGGGAGGCCTCTCAGATAGGAGGCAAAACCGCCGCTGGTTGGATAGCGAAAATTCGTTATGTAGTGGACGTCCGGGGTCCAGGGGGCCAACGCGCCTTTCAGCATTTCTTCCAGACTCGGGCGGTACATGCGGGGGCCGAGCCATTCGGTGCTCATGTTGTCGGCGGAAGTCATGTGGTACTTGCGCGTGTATTGCATCGGGAAGAGCTCGGCGAATTTTCTTCCGTAGCTGGCGATCAGCCAATCCTCGTAGTTCTTGATCTTCCGCTCGACTGAATGCTCCTTCACGAAGTCCGCAACGATTTCGACGATCAGATCTTTGGGCAACCCGTTCAAGTGAAGCTGCACCGGGTGCGTCAGCCTCAGGCCGCGCCAATAGTTATTGAGCTTGACCTGAACGGCTTCATACTTTTCATCGACGTACTGGGCGAACAACTTCTGGATTCGGACGTCCTTTGAGAACGAGATGTGCGGGCCAAGATCGAACAGGAAGCCGTTCTTGTCCCGAAATGACGCGGTATGCCCCCCGTAGTAGGCGTTCTTGTCGTACACGGTGGGCCGAATCTTCTTGCTGTGGAGATGGCTGGTAGCTCCGAATCCCGCCATACCGGTCCCGAGAACAACGATATTTTTCACCAGAAAACGCCTTCCAACGAATAGTTCATGATCATCGGGACAACATCGCTATGCAGGTCCAAACCGCCGCACTTCCCGAAGACGCCCTCCAGCAGTAAATCGCTCTCCAGTTGATCACTCTACGGTTACGAGGTGGGGTGATTGGCGTTTCGCGCGGACGTCAGCCTGGGTGGCCAAGGGCCAACGCTTGTGCTGCTCCGACCAGAGCTCATCCCTGAGCCTCGCGGGTGGCATCTTCACGTCGTTGAATGTGACGACTTGGTCCTTGCTGATATCCCGAAGGAGGACGCAGTCGTCCGACATCGCGATCGGAAGGGCATTACCTGCGCGGGCAGCGGCGTGATTTTCGATCAATCCGTAGGCGCAGAATCCGCCCACTCCATCGAGGCGCTCGCCCGCCTTCAATTGCCGCTTGGCGACTGTCACCACTTCGCAAGATGGGCCGGCAATCGGAGCGACCGTGGGGTCCGCGTGAAGGACAGCGCGGGCGATGGTCGACGGCAGCTGGATGTGCGGCAGGTGAAACGGCGTATAGAACACGTAGAAGGGGCCATCACCCAATTTGTAGTAGGCGAGTTGGGTCCTCTTGTGCGGGTTTTCCTCGTGGACTACGACGAACCCCCCCGTATGCGGTGCCGCGCCGACGGAATAATCGACAATTCCTCCGTTGAGCATCGCTTCGGCGGGGAGCAGCTTCGCGAGGTCGCGAACGTAGCCGCACGCTGGGCCGGTCATGCCGCGGCGGGCGACGCCAAACCCCGTCGCATTCGCAAGCACGGTCGTTTCCATGGACAACTTCGTGGCATCGGCGAAGGAGGTCACTTTCCTGACATCCTGATCGTGCTTCGCGGCAAACTCGCGTTGGGTGTCGGGCGTCCGATAGTAGTCGACCATGCCCTTGATGTTGCCCGCCGCGACCGGGCGGAGTCCAACGGTTTGGACGTAGCGGAAGAGTGTCATCGCCACGCCGGGCTCGTCGCCGTCGGTATGCGTGATGACCACGCCCGCCTCGTCTGCTTTGGCCTTCAAGATGGGCCCGATAAGAGAGTCGAGCTCCGCATTCACGAGGACCACGGGCTTGGCATGTCCGATCGCGTCGAGCGCCACGCTCGCGCCGAAATCGACGCTGCCCGTCACTTCTACGATCAGGTCGATCGCATTGCATCGCGTCAGCACATGGGGATCGTCGGTAATGACCGGTATTCCTCTGGAAATCTTGGCCTCCGCGTCGCCCGAGGTGTCCGCGGTTTTCCAGTCGCGTATGCCCGCCTCCTGAAACGCACGCTCGGCGTGCTTTGGAGTCCGATTCGCCATCCCGGCAAGCCGCATTCCCGGCACAGGGGTTCCCAGCTGCAACGCGATGGCGCGGCCCGTCGCGCCCGCACCCATGACTCCCACGCGGATGGGGCGTCCTTCGGCCTCCCGGCGTTGGAGCATGCTGTAGACGGAGGTGTTGCGAGCAGACACATCGATGGTCTTAGGGTTCATAGGATTTCTCCGTTCCGTTCTCAAACTTGTTCTACGAGGGGCCAGTTGCGATCCTGATCGGAAATAGATGATACCGGCAACGGCCATCGGATTCCGAACGCTGGATCGTCGTACCGAATACCCCGCGCTTCCTTAGGGGAATAGAAGGCTGACGTCATGTAGTAGATTTCAGCTCTGTCTTCCGTTGATTGGCAGCCATGGGCACACCCCTCCGGAACGTAGAGCATCCTACCATTGTCAGCACTCAAGCAGGTTCCGTACCAAGACCGGAAGGTGGGTGAAGTTGGCCGGAGGTCCACGACCACGTCGAAGATCGCGCCCCGGGTACAGCGTACGAGTTTGGCCTCCAGCGCCGGGGCGACCTGGTAGTGCAAACCGCGGATAGTGCCTTTATGGGTGCTGAACCCCATATTGGCTTGCAAGGGTATGAAGTCGATCGCATGTTCAGCGAACTCGCGGAGGCACCAGGCGCGCATGAATCGACCCCGCGCATCTTCGTGAGGGCTAGGCTCGATGAGCCATGCGCCTTTAACGCCGCATTCTGAGAATTTCATGCAACTTGCACGCTTGCTGTGCCCGTCCCGGCAAGCAAGCCGAGTTGTACAAGCCCTTCTCTCGCCGTGCCGAACTTGAACTCGCCAAGCAGACGCCGCAATCGCTCCTCGCACTTTTCGAGGTTCGTATAGTGGCGAAACCGGGACAAGCGGCTTGCAGCCACGCGCGGTTGCGCAGGATCGACTTCCCACGGATGCAGATAGAAAATGAAGGGCCGCAGCTCGCGTTCATTGATGGATGCCAATCCCCAACGCGACAGCCAGTAGGGCAACAGCCTGAAGTACCCGCCTCCCGCCACCGGGAGCCGGAACCCGAGAATGCTCGCCGTTGCCAGGGGCCACTCCACGATGGATTTCCCGTTCGGAGTGGACATCCGGTTCGGGGCGCGATCGGCGTTCGGGATGCCATAGCGATCATGGCGCACGGGGAAAATGCTCGAATCGTAGACGAACCCGAGGTCCGCCAGAATATCCAGGGCCCAGAGCGACTCGCGCACGATGGAATAGCTTGCCGCGCGATACCCGAGTACCGCGGACCCGGTAATGTTCTCGAGCAGGTTCTTCGAGCGGAGCGTCTCCTCGTGGAACTCTTCCGGGGACTGCTCATAGACCAGGCGGTGCGACCAGCCGTGGCAGGCGATTTCGTGGCCGCGTGCGGCGATGTCTTTGATCAATTGCGGGTATCGTTCGGCCACCCATCCCAGGACGAAGAACGTGCCTCGGACGTTAAACTGCTCGAAGATGGCGAGCAATTTCCGGGTGTTGCCGACCACGCGCGACTCGAGCGAGGTCCAGCTCTCGCGGGCTATGTTGGGTGCAAACGCCGCGACGTGAAAATAATCCTCTACATCGACAGTAAGCGCGTTAGTTATTCTCATTCTCGAGTTGCTGCGCTGTCATGATTCCGTACGATGGTTAACCCCCATTTTACCCTCCCCGGGCGCGGATCTTCGCAACTGGCATGCGCGTTTCCCGGCCTCAGGCCACGGGCGTGCTCGCGGCGGCGAACTCGGGCATCACCTCGCGGGCGAAAAGATCCACCGAGCGCAGCGATTCCGCGAGCGTCATGTCGCCGAACGCAAGGCGCATCAGCAGGTAGTTGACCCCGGCTTCTTCCTTCTGCCGGGCGATCGCATCCCGCACCGTGCGCGGCGAGCCCGCGATCGCCTGGCCGTTCGCGACGATGCCGTCGAAATCTTCGCTGTAGGAAATGTTCTTGGGCAGCGGCACATTGCGCTTGCGCCAGAGATGGCTGAAGTTCTCGAACCAGCGCCGGTATGCGCGTCGCCCGATGTCCATCGCCTCCCGGTCCGTGTCGGCGATCACCATGTGCCGGTTCATTCCCAGAAGCGGAATGCGCTCCGGATCCTTGCCGAGCCTGACCCACTCCGCGCGGTAGTAGTCGGTGATTGCGCGCACGCCGCTCGCCGGGATGTTGGTAACGACGTTGACCCCGCTACTGACGGGCCATTCGGCGCTCTGGGGACTGAACACGCCGTACCACAGCGGCGGATGCGGTTTCTGCACGGGCTCGAGAATGACCGGCGTGTCCCGAAACTTGTAGTGCTCGCCCTCGAAGCTGACATTGCGTGAGACCAGCGCCTGCATGAGGACCTGGTAGGCCTCGAGGTACATGGCCTGCGATTTTTGTGGGTCGACGCCGAAACACGCGACCTCGAGCGGCGAGACGCCGCGGCCCACGCCGAGCTCGAGCCGCCCTCCGCTCAAATGATCGAGGGTGCAGATTTCCTCCGCCAGGCGCAGCGGATGGTAAAGCGGCAGCGTATAGACCAGAGGTCCGAAGCGCAGGCGCCGGGTGCGCTGCGCCACCAACGCAAGAAAAATCGAAGGCGAAGGCGACATTCCGAGCGGTGTCGAGTGATGCTCGGCGACGTGCAGAGCATGGAAGCCGGCACTGTCGTAGGCTTCGGCAAGTCGCAGCCGGTTTTCGAACAACTCGCGCAGCGGCTCGCCGCTCGAATCCATGTGATCGAAAACCCCGAATTTCATTTCAGCATCTTACTTCATCAAATGCGCGCTCATGGCGGCGATCGATGCGCTGGTGGCGCCCGAGTTCGCAGCGTGACGCCTCCGGATTCACACGCTCATACCACTGAGAGCGGAGCTTCGTCCATCAGGGAAATCTGTTCCTTCAGCTCGAGGACGCGGTCCTGCCAGTAGCGCTGGGTGTTGAACCAGGGAAACGCGGCGGGAAAGGCCGGGTCGTCCCAGCGCCGCGCGATCCAGGCCGAGTAGTGGATGAGACGCAGCGTGCGCAGCGCCTCCAGGAGATGGAGCTCGCGCGGATCGAACTCGTGAAAGTCCTCGTAGCCGGCGAGCACGTCGACAAGCTGGCGGGTCATTGACTGCCGGTCGCCCGAGAGCAGCATCCACAGATCCTGGATCGCGGGGCCGGTGCGGCAGTCGTCGAAGTCCACGAAGTGCGGACCCTCGTCGGTCCATAGCACGTTGCTTGCGTGGCAGTCGCCGTGCAGGCGCAGCGCGCGCACTTCGCCCGCGCGCTCGTAGCAGCGCGCGACACCGGCGAGCGCCATGTCGGCTGCGCCTTTCCAGGCATCGAGCAGATCCGCCGGAATGAAATCGTGCCTGAGCAGCCAGTCGCGCGGCTCGCGTCCAAAGCTATCGATATCGAGCTCGGGCCGCTCGGCGAATGCTTTCGTCGCGCCCACCGCGTGGATGCGGCTGATGAAGCGCCCCATCCACTCCAACGTGTCGCGGTCTTCGAGTTCGGGTGTGCGGCCGCCGCGACGCGGATAGACAGCGAAGCGAAACCCGCCGAATTCGTGCAGCGTCTTGCCGCCAATCGGGAGCGGAGCAACCACCGGAATCTCCCGTTCGGCGAGCTCGCAGGCAAAAGCGTGCTCCTCGAGGATCTGCGCGTCGGTCCAGCGCGCGGGACGGTAGAACTTGGCCACGACCGAAGCCGCTTGCGACTCACCGGAAGCCTCGAGCCAGACCTGGTAGACGCGGTTCTCGTAGCTGTTCAAGCCGAGCAGGCGCCCATCCCCGGCGATTCCCGCGCTGGCGAGCGCGTCGAGAACGGTGTCGGGCGTGAGTCCCGAGTAGAGCGGTTCGGAGGGCATCGCAGCATTGTACGGGGCGATGCTCGCACCAACGGAGCGTCGAAAACAAAAGTCCGCCCGGAGGCGGACTTTCATTCGAGCACAGAATGTTTAGTAAGGCGTCGCTAGCCGGCTGCCCGCCACCGCGCCGATCACCGAGCCGGCCGCAATCGCAACGGCGCGTCCGTTGCCGTGACCGATGGTGCTGCCGATCGCTCCACCGACGATCGCTCCGCCCACTACGCCCAATGCGGGAGGCGCGTAGTACGCAGGGGTGGGCACGTAGACTACCGGTGCGGGCCGGTAATACACCGGGGCCGGCCGATAGACGAAGACGGGCGGCGGTGCCACGACGAAGCGCGGACCGTATACGAAGGGCCTTCCGTAGTAGTGGCCGTATCCGTGCCGGAAGCCGTCGTGAGCCGAGGCAGGCACGCTTGCCGCGAGTGCAGACGAGGCGAGTGCTGCAAAAATCAAGAACCGAGTTGCCTTGGTCTTCATGGTCATCTCCTTTTCAGGCTTTACGCTCACAAGAACGACCCCCCGGTAAGGAGTGTTGACCGGAGACGGTGTAACGGCTTGTAAGCCTTGTTTCCGGCGTTACAGGGTGCAGACGGGTTCTGCAAACCAGGTGAACGCCCGAGCCGGAGTGCGCACTTTGAACATAGCTTGGTTGGGATAGAATTCGCAGCCACGTGGGCGCGGATCAGGCACAGAAGTCGCTTATGATGGTGATGCAGGTAGGGAGAATTCACGCAGAGGTACGGAGAATGATAACCATCACGATCAGCGGTGCCGACAAGAGCGGTGCCTTGGCCCGGATATCCTCTTTCCTCGTCCGAAAGGGCTATCCGCTGAAGGGTCAGCAAGTGACGGCATCGGCGTCCGGGGCGAAGCTGGTAAAAATCACCCTCGACATCGCTCAGGTCGATAGAGCCAAGTTAGCCGCGGAGATCAAGAGCCTTAGCCCCGACTTCAGCGTGGTTGCTGTGGAGGGCGTTCAATCCGCGGCCCCTTCGATCAAGGAAATAGCCGCTCAGTTTCCGGATATCGCCCCGCTGGTGCAAGCATATGGCGAGTCATTCAACCCGGAGACTCGAGACGGCGAATTGCTTGAAGCGGGGAAAAAAATAGGCGCGTTTCAATACGAGAAGGAATGGTCCTTCGGCAGCCCGCTGAAAATGCCCGTTGCATTGCGGCGGACCCTGGTCCCCGCGCTCGAGCAGTTCGGCAAGGTGGATGCAAGCGACACGGAAGTCAGGTTGCCGGACAGCCCGTTTTGCGGCACGGGCAAGATCACCTGCTGCGAATTCCTGACCGGCTTCATGCAAGGGTTCCTGGACGCAGGTCCATTGACGCCGAATACCCGTGTGAAAAAGACATCGTGCCGGGCAAAGGGGGGCGCATACTGCACGTATGCTGTTGCCTATGATCTATAACTCGCCGCTGTTTATCCAATGATTGGCCGGTGGTGACTGACTGATGAGCGCGCAGTTCCTGTTACCTGGATAGAGGGGTATTGAGATGAACAACATTCACTACGAGCTGTTTCTGGTCGGATTGTCGTTTGTGATATCCGTTTTTGGTTCGTATACGGCATTGCAGCTGGCCATCGCCATACCGCTGGCGCGAACCTGGACGGGCGTCATCGGTTCGGTGCTCGGCGCATCGGTGGCGCTGGGCGGCGGCGCGATCTGGTCCATGCACTTCATCGGCATGAATGCAGCCGACATGGGTATGCCCGTGGCCTACGACCCCGTCCTCACTTTCGCCTCGCTCGCTATGGCGGTTGTCGCACCCGCGATTGGCTTGTTCATCGTGGGACGAAGCGACGGCGGCCCCCTCAACTTGCCTATCGGAGGGGTCCTGACCGGGCTGGGCGTCGCCCTCATGCACTACACGGGAATGGCGGCGATGATTTTGCCGGCAAAGATTACCTACGACCCCACCTTGTTCTACGCATCCATCGCCATTGCGGTCGTCGCTGCGACGGTGGCGTTGTGGCTCGCGTTCAATCTGCGCGGCAATTTACAGCGCTTCGGCAGCGCAATCGTCATGGGGATCGCAGTGTGTGGCATGCACTATACGGGGATGTATGCTGCGCGAATCGAGCCCACAAAGGACGTCATCGCTTCGACCGGCATCGCCTTGTCTCCGGCGAGCCTGGGTTATTCGGTGTTCGGAGTTGCTGCGGTACTGCTCACGCTGCTCCTGGTCTACAGCGCGTGGAAGGCTCAGCGCAGGCTTGAGATATAGAAGGAAAGGGCGACGGGAAACCCGTCACCCCGAGACAACGGCGCCGTGCAAGTCGCGGCGCCGTTTTTTTTTGCCAGTCCCACCCGCGATGAGATCGTGATTCCGCAACCGCTTGAGCGGAGGGTGTGCTCTATGTCCCTAGCGACTCGAGGCGGATGCGTGAAAACACCGCTTTAGCGCCGTTGAGCCAGACGCCCCAGGTGTGGCCGCCCGGCAGTTCCAGGTAGTGGACCGCGGACAGCTCCGCCGCCAGCAGCCGTGTGCCCTCTATCATGTAATCGCTTGTGCCGGAGGCGAGCCAGACCCGGCGCACGAGCTCAGGGCGGTCCGCCCAGCCCTTCACCATCTTCCACACCTGGCGCTGAAAGTTGTCGCCGTTCATCTCGGCCGGCATGGGGCCCGGATCCCACTTTCGCGGGCCCCCGGCGGCGCGGATTTCATCCAGCAGCTCGTTGTTGCCGAGGAAAGGTGCGAACAGCACGATCCCGGTGAGTTCGCCCGGGTGCTCGCGTTCGTAGAGCAAGGCGCCCATGCCGCCCAGTGACGCGCCCGCCAGCCAGATACGGTGGTAGCCCTTGCGGCGCGCCGGCTCCACGATCTCATCGTGCAGGCGCGGCACGAGCTTGCCGTCGCGATAGTAAGCGAGGGTGGCGCTGGTGAGCAGCACGTCCGCCTCCGGCCAGGATTCGTGGATGGCCCCGGCAATGTCGTGGTCGTTCAAATCCTGCGCATCGTCGCCAAGACCGGGAAGCACGATGACGAGCGTGTGCTCGGATGAGGACCGGGGCGCGGCCACTGGCACCGTGGCGATCGCGACCGTGGAATTGCCGATCGTGAAGCAAGCCGAGAGGCTGGCGGCAGCGAGACAAATTCCAATTGAAAGGCCGCGATTCACGATCTCTCGTGCTCCCCTGAGCCAGGGGTCAAGCAGGTTTCTTGACTGGCCCCTTGGGTATGAAGCGCAGCGCGACTCCGTTGTTGCAATAGCGCAGCCCGGTCGGCTCCGGTCCGTCGTCGAAGACGTGGCCGTGATGCCCGCCGCAGCGCACGCAATGGTATTCGGTGCGCTCCAGGATGAGCTTGCGGTCGGTACTGTTTCCAAAAACGCCGGGGATGGTCGTGAAAAAACTCGGCCAGCCGGTACCGCTGTCGAACTTCATCTCCGATGAGAAGAGCGGCAGGCTGCAACCCGCGCAGACGAACACGCCCGGACGCTTCTCGTGGTCGAGAGGGCTCGTGCCGGCGCGCTCGGTGCCTTCGTGGCGCAGCACGTCGTAGGCCGCGGGCGACAGGCGTTTCTTCCATTCGGCGTCGGCGAGCTTGAGAGGTTCGGCGCTCGCGGCCACGTCCGCCCCATCGGCGAGGAGGGTTTTCCAGTTCTTTTGCAGGTCTTCCACTTTCACGGCTCCTTTCGCGGTTTTTTGTCCCCATCCGGCCGCACTGAAACCCGTCAGAGACAGCGCCGTAAAACCTCTCAACCAGTTGCGACGATCCATTTTCATCACCTCCGTGTGATCTCCAGTATAGACCCTGTCCCGGGCCGGGAATTCCCCGCGACGTGGACGGGCATTGGTCGGGAGGCCGGGGTGAGCCTTACACGAACCCGGTCGCCGGGTCTCCGCTACAATCGCGTTCGATCGTGAACTCATCATGAACGCCGATTCCCACGACATCTGGCTTGCTGCGGGCCTGCGCACGCCCTTTGCGCGCGTGGACGGCGCGCTCGCCGGCATCGGTGCGGTCGAGCTCTCGGTCCCGGTGGTGCGGGCGATGACCGGCCCCGATACTACGCGTTCGTACCCGGCCGTGAAGCCGGACCTCGTCGTCTGGGGGACGGTGATTCCCAATCTGGGCTATTCGAACATCGCACGCGAAGTGCAGATCGAGGCGGGCCTCGACCAGACCCTCCCCGCGTTTTCCACGGTGCTCGCCTGCTCGACGAGCATGGTGGCGGCCTTCGAGGCGGCGGGAATGCTCGGACACGGCGGCAAGGAGCTCGCACTCGTCGGCGGCGTGGAGAGCATGAGCCGCGTGCAGATCGGCCTTTCGCAGAATCTTTCCGACTGGCTCAGGCGCTTTTGGCAGGCGCGCTCGATGGGGCAGCGCCTTGCGTCGTTCAAAAATCTCCGGGCGCGCGACATTCGCCTGCACATTCTTGCCGTGGCCAATCGCGCCACCGGCAAGAGCATGGGCGAGCACTGCGAGGAAATGGCCAAGACCTGGAACATCGCTCGCGATTCCCAGGACAAGATCGCCCTGGCCAGTCACGAGAAGGCGATCGCAGGCCAGAAATCCGGATTCTTCGACGATCTGATCGTTCCCGTAGAAGGCATGTCGCGCGACGGCTTCCCGCGTGCGGACACGAGCTTCGAGCGCCTGGCGAAGCTCAAGCCGGCCTTCGACCGCAAGAGCGGCAAGGGCACGATCACCGCGGGTAACTCCTCGCCGCTCACCGACGGCGCGGCGGGCCTGTGGGTGGCCACCGGCGCAGGAATCAAACGCCTGCCCGAATCCGTCCCCCGCGCCCGCCTGGTCGATTGGGAGATCGCGGCGGTGGACATCTTCACCGAGGGATTGCTCATGGCGCCCGCGTACGCGATTCCGCGGATGCTCGCGCGGAACGGCCTTGTTTATCGCGACGTCGCGCTGTGGGAGCTCCACGAGGCGTTCGCCGCGCAGGTGCTGTGCAACGTCGCCGCGCTGGAGAACGCCGGCTTCCGCCGCCAGAAAGCGGGCGTCGACGCGGACCTCGGCGGGTTTCCCTGGGAGCGGCTCAATCCCCACGGCGGCTCGGTCGCGCTCGGCCATCCCTTCGGCGCAACCGGCGCGCGCATCCTCTCGCAGGCGGTCAAGGAGCTTGCAGGAATGCCGAAGGGAAGCCGCGCCGTGGTGAGTATCTGCGCCGACGGTGGACTGGGCACTGTCGCGCTGCTTCAGACCGAATGAACACCGCACCGGATCGGCGATGAATTCTTCCGCCGAAAATCTCGTCGAAATCTCGGGCGTCGAATTTTCCTACGGCGCGAGGAGGATCCTGAAGGGTCTGAGCCTCAAGATTCCGCGCGGCAAGCTCGTCGCCATTCTGGGCGCGAGCGGCTCGGGGAAATCAACCTTGCTTCGGCTGATCGGCGGTCAGGCGAAGCCCGACCGGGGAACTGTCAAGGTCGCAGGGCAGGTGGTCCACGAGCTCGATACGCACGCGCTCTACGCCTTGCGCCGCAAGATGGGGATGATGTTCCAGGCGGGAGGCCTTTTCACCGACATGTCGGTGTTCGAGAACATCGCCTTCCCGATGCGCGAGCACACGGACCTTCCGGACAACCTGATTCGCAGGATCGTTCTGATGAAGCTGCAGGCGGTCGGCCTGCGCGGCACGCACGCCCTGACGCCAAGCGAGCTCTCGGGGGGCATGGCGCGCCGGGTGGCGCTCGCGCGCGCGATCGCGATGGACCCGATGCTCGCGATGTACGACGAACCCTTCGGCGGCCTCGATCCGATTTCGATCAACGTGATCGCGAATCTAATCCGGCAGTTGAACGACGCGCTCGGTGCGACTTCCATCGTGGTGAGCTACGACGTGAGCGAAGCGGTGAAGCTCGTGGACTACGTCTATGTGATCGCCGACGGCGTGGTCGCGGGCGAGGGGACCCCCGACGAGATGCTGACCTCGAAGGATGCCTACGTTCACCAGTTCATGCACGCGGAACCCGACGGACCGATTGCGTTCCACTATCCCGGACGCCCGATCGCCGAGGACCTTGGGCCGAGGCGCACAGTCCGGTAACAAAAGTAGCGCCGTCGCCGGGCGCTGCTGCCCAGCGGGGCGCGATTCAGCGCAATTCAGTACTTGTTGTTCAGTGCTTGTTGAACAGCGCGTTGAAGTAGCCCAGGCCCAGGCCCAGGAAGCTCATCGCGACCAGCAGCAGTATGACCGCGACAACCAGCATGGCGGATTTGAGGGTGCTGCGCGGAGGCCGGGCGTTACCCGCGCTCCCGGGTTTTGGAGAATTCTCGTCGTCGGCCACGTTCATTCGATCCGGATGTTCTTTTCGCGGATGATCTTGCCCCACTTTGCCGTCTCGGACTTGATCTGTTCGCCGAATTGCTCGGGAGTGCCCGCGACGATCTCTGCGCTTTGCACGTCGAACTTCTCTTTCATGTCCTGGGCGGCCAGGATTCTCGCGAGCGTGCCGTTCAGCCTGTCTACGACCGGGCGCGGCGTGCCGGCCGGCGCGATCAATCCGACCCAGGAAGTCGTCTCGAAGCCCGGGTAGAAATCGGCGATCGTCGGCAGGTTCGGGAAATGCGGCGAGCGCTGCCGGCCGCTTGTGGCGAGGCCGACCAGCCTGCCCGACCGGACGTTCTGCCCGATCGTGCCGCCCGCCTGAATGAGCATGACCTGCACCGTGCCCGCGACCAGATCGCTGACCGCCGGACCGCCGCCCTTGTAGTGGACCGCTTCCATCTCGATTCCCGCGGTTTCCTTGAAGAGCTCGAAGGCGAGACGGCTGGAAGAGGCGGGACCCGCCGAGCCGTAATTCAGCTTCGGGCCGTTTGCTTTTGCGTATGCGACGAACTCGGGAACCGTCTTCACCTTGAGGCTCGGATGCACGACGAGAATCTGCGGATAGCGTGCGACCAGCATGACGGGCGCAAAATCCTTCACCACGTCGTAGGGCAGCTCCTTGTACATGTGCGGGTTGGAGGCGAAGGTGTCGAAAGTCATCATGATCGCGTAGCCGTCCGCGGGCGATTTCGCGAGCTGGGCGGTGCCCACGATGCCGCCTGAGGCGACGCGGTTCTCGACGACGAACGGCTGCCCGAGCGCTTCGGCGAGCTTAGGGCTCACCAGGCGCGCGGCGACATCGGACGCGCCTCCGGGGCTGGAGGGCACGAAGACGTGCACCGGCTTCGATGGATAGTCCTGCGCCGCGCCTTGCGATGCGAGCAAGGCGGCGAGCAGGGCAAGCGCGACTCTTGGCACTCGTAACCTCCCGTGAATCGCAATTCTATATAAAAGTTCCGGACAATCCGCACAACTTTTGTCAGATCCTCGCAAGCTTCCGGCCTGCCGGCTCGCCGCGTCTGCGGTAAGATCGGGTGCTCTCCGAGGATTCCCAATTGGTGAATTCCATACCTGCCATAAAGGCCGCCACCGTCGTTCGGCGGGCCTGTTTTTCGCTGCTGGGTGTGCTGCTCGCCGCGTGCTGCGGCTGCGCCGCGACTTACACCGTCGGCGGCACGGTCTCGGGCCTGACCGGCACGGATTTGGTGCTCAAGAACAACGGCGGCAACCGCCTCAAGGTCAATTCGAACGGATCCTTCACCTTTACCACGAAGGCTGTCAGCGGCGCTCCCTATAACGTTACGGTGGACGCGCAGCCGACCGGGCAGACCTGCTCGGTTACGAGCGGCAGCGGCGCGGTGCCCGGGGCGAACGTGACGAACGTCTCGGTGGTCTGCGTCAACGCGCTGCGCGCCTTGTATGCCTTCGTCGCCAACTTCAGCGACAACAGCGTCTCGAGTTACGCTTCCGATATATCGACCGGGCGGCTCAAGTTCCTTGGAAAGGCCGTCGCGGGGACGAGCCCCCAGTCCGTCGCTGTTGATCCCTCGGGCAGGTTCGTCTATGTAGCGAATAGCGGGGGCAGCAACGTCTCGCAGTACACGGTCGGCGCGAACGGAGCGCTCGCGCCTATGCCCGTCCCCACGGTCCTGGCGGGGCAGTTCCCCTTTTCCGTAGCAGTCGACCCTCTGAGCAGGTTCGCCTACGTGGCGAACGACGGCAGCAACAACGTCTCGCAGTACACGATAGGCTTGGATGGTTCGCTCACGCCCATGACCATCGCCACTGTCCTTGCGGGGACGAATCCCCAGTTCGTGACCGTCGATCCAACAGGCAGGTATGTCTACGTCGCGAACAATGGTGGAGGTGTCTCGCAGTACACGATCGGCGCAGACGGGTCACTCACGCCCATGTCCACCGCTAGTGTCTTGGCGGGGGTGAACCCGAAATCCCTTACCGTCGATCCCTCGGACAGGTACGTGTATGTTGCAAATGGCGGCGGCGCTATCGGTACCGTTTCGCAGTACACGATCGGCGCGGATGGTTCGCTCACGCCCATGGCCAGCGCCACCGTCTTGGCGGGATCGGGTCCCCAATCCGTTACGGTCGATCCTTCCGGCAGGTACGCCTATGTCGCGAACATCGGCAGCGGCAATGTCTCGCAGTACACGATCGGCGCGGATGGTTCGCTCACGCCCATGGCGATCGCGGCGGTCGCAGCGGGGACGAGTCCCCAAGCCGTCATCGCCGATCCGTCCGGCAAGTACGTCTATGTTGCGAACCGCGGCAACAGCACGATTTCGCAGTACACGATCGGGGCAAGCGGCGCGCTTACGGCGAATTCGCCGTCCACCGTTCCTGGGAGCGTCCCGCAATCGATTGCGATGGCGCAAGGCATGGTTCCTGTCTTGCTGGTTCCGCTGCACGCTTACGTGGCCAATGACGGCGACAACGACATCTCACAATACGCGATCGGGTTCGACGGCTCGCTCGCGCCCCTGTCCACCGTTACCGTGCCAGCGGGGGTGGGTCCGCGATCCGTTACGGCTGACCCTTCCGGCAAATTCGCCTACGTGTCGAATTTCACCGACAACAATGTTTCGCAGTACACGATCGGCGTGGATGGTTCGCTCGTGCCCACGACCACCGTCCTGGCGGGAACGAACCCCGTGTCCTTGGCCACCGACCTCCTGGGCAAGTTTGCCTATGTAGCAAATTTTGGCGGTGGCGTCTCCCAATACACCATTGGCACGGACGGTTCGCTCACACCCATGGCCGCCGCTACCGTCGCGGCGGGGATGGCACCTCAGTGTGTCTCCGTCGACCCCTCGGGCAAGTACGTCTATGTCGTGAATAACGCGGGCGCCAATGTCTCGCAGTACACGATCGGAACCAACGGAGCGCTCGCGCCCATGGCCACCGCCACCGTCGCGGCCGGAATGAATCCGATATCCTTCGCCGCCGATCCCTCCGGCAAATATGCCTACGTGGCGAACTCGGGCGGCAACGTCTCGCAGTACACGATAGGCGCGGACGGTTCGCTCACGCCCATGGCGACCGCTACCGTCCCGGCGGGTATGAATCCCCAATCCGTCGCCGTCGATGCTTCGGGCAAGTATGTCTATGTTGCGAATGCCACCAGCCGCGACGTTTCGCAGTACACGATAGGCGCGGATGGTTCGCTCGCGCCCATGACTCCCGCGAGCGTCGCGGTGGGGATGAATCCCAGCGCCATCACCGTCGATCCCTCCGGGGTTTTCGTCTATGTCGCCGATGGTGGCGTCGGCGTCGGCGAGGTCTCCCAGTACGCCATCGGCCTCAACGGGGCGTTGACGCCCTTACCCAATCCCGCGGTTTTGGCGGGGTCGAATCCAAAGTCCGTCACCGCGGTCGGGCAGTACCAATAGACGAGATTGGATTGCAAAGCCCTCGGTAAGGTCCACCTGTGTTAGACACGATCTGGATCTCCGGGGTGTGGGCATTTGGCCGGAAGTAGGCGACAATAGTTCGTTTTCCCGCCGAGAAAGAGGTATGACTGTGAGCAAATTCGTCACCTGTGTCGCTCTTGCCTCGTTCCTCGCTGGCTGCGCTTCCGCGTCTGCGTCCCGCTCCGAAGGGACGGGCTACGAGATGGAGGAGGAGCGCAACGGGCCGACGCCCCCTCCGGACCCGAATCGAGTAATCAGCGAACAGGATTGCACCATGCCGATAGAAATGGACGGCGGAAACCTGCGTTGCCGCTGAGCAGTGCGCGCAGAGGTGCACGCCGAGGGACGATCCATGACGAAGGTGGTATACGCTTTTTTTGCGGTGATGTCGTGGGGCCTGACGTCCTTCCCCGCCCATGCAGCCGACCCCGCCGACACCATCCTCCTCAACGGTAATATCGTAACGGTCGACGACCGTTTCACGTTCGCTCAAGGCGTCGCGATCCGGGGTGAGCGCATCGTCGCAGTCGGCAAGAACGCGGACGTGCTCGAGTTGCAGGGCCGCGGCACGAAGATAGTCGACCTCAAGAAGCGGACCGTGATTCCGGGGCTGATCGACAATCACGCGCACTTCATTCGCGCCCCGGAGCACGACGAGCTGCGCCTGGACGGCGTCACTTCGCGGGCGCGAGCGCTTGCGATGCTTGCCGAGCGTGTGAGCGCATCGCGTCCGGGCGACTGGATCGTGACGCTCGGCGGCTGGTCCGAGGATCAGTTCACCGACGATCCGCGCGGGTTTCCACTCGATGAACTTGATCGCATCGCGCCCGGCAATCCGGTGGTGCTTCAGGCCGTGTACAGCCAGAGCTATCTCAACAGTGCCGCGCTGAAGGCCGCCGGGATCGACGCGGGCACGCCCGATCCGCGCGGCGGAAAAATAGACAGGGACGCGGGCGGCAATCCGGTCGGTCTTGTGCGTGGGGCGGGCGGCGTCGCCTTCGTCGCGGCGAAGATTCCGCTGCCGGACAAGGACACCTGGGTCGCGAACGTGCGCAAATTCGTCGCCGGGCTGAATGCGATGGGCATCACCGCGTGGTACGACGCCGGCGGGCGCGGCGTGGACGCGCGGCACTACGAGGCCTACCAGGCGCTAGCCGAGCGCAACGAGCTGAACGCGCGTGCGTTCTGGACCACGATCCGGCAGCCCGCGACGCCCGAAGAGGTCAACAAGGTGCTCGCCGAAATCCAGCGGCATACGCCGTTTCAGGGCAACGACCACTTCGACAACATCGGCTGGGGCGAATCGGTTTATCTGCCCGCCACCACCAGCCTGGTGCGGAACGATTTCGTGGTGAAGCCCGAGGACATGCGCGAAGTGCGCCGCATCGCGCAGACGGCCGCGGAAAGCGGCATGTTCCTCAATGCCCATGTCGAGATGGAAAACGCGATCGATGCGTATCTCGACGAGTACGAGGCGATCAACAAGGTCGAACCGATCAAGGGGCTGCGCTGGGTGTTCGCGCACCTCGACCAGGTGACGGGCGCGCAGCTGGAACGCATGAAGCGCCTGGGCATGTACGCGGGCCTGCACAGCCGCCCGCTCATCCAGGGGGCGATGATGCACAAGGTGCACGGCGAGCGCGCCTGGGACATGCCGCCGTTTCGGCGCGTGCAGGATAGCGGCATTCGCTGGGGGCTGGGGTCGGACGCGACCGCGGTGACGACCTCAAATCCGTTTTACACGCTGTGGTTCGCAGTGACCGGGCGCATGATCGGGGGACGCCAGGTCAACCGCCAGACGGTCACGCGCGAGGAAGCACTCATTGCGCACACCCGCAGCAACGCGTTCTTTGTTTTTCAGGAAAGCAATCTCGGCTCGATCCAGTCCGGAAAATACGCGGACTTGGTGGTGCTCGATCGCGACTATTTCTCGGTGCCTGCCGTGCAGATCAAGGATATCAAGCCGCTGATGACGATCGTGGGCGGGAAGATCGTGCATCGCGTCGCGGGAATGTAGAGCACAGTATCGCTAAGGCAGGTCGGACCCGGGGTGAGGGCATCGGGCTTCCGCGGCGCGTGCAAGCCTTCAGTGCGCCGCCTTGATCGCGACGCGCAGTTTCTCGATCATCGTTTCGATCTCGGCCTCGGTTGAAACGAAAGGCGGCGCCATCGCGATGGTGTCGCCGGTGAAGCGGAAGAGCATCCCTTCTTCCATTCCCCGCTCGAATACTTTCAGTGCGCGCAGACCGGGCTTGCCCTGTAGCGGTTCGAACTCGACCGCCGCCGTGAGTCCTATGTTGCGGATGTCCATCACGCCCGGCTCGCCCTTCAGCGAATGCACGGCCCGCTCGAGCACGGGCTCCAGCGCGCGCGCGCGCTTGAACGAGCCTTCTTCCTCGATCGCATCGAGCGTGGCAAGCGCGGCGGCTGCGGCCATGGGATGGCCCGAGTAGGTGTAACCGTGAAAGAGCTCCACCGCGATGTCCGGGCCGGTCATGAAGGCGTCGTAGATCGCGGGCTTGACGATCACCCCGCCCATGGGGATCACGCCGTTGGTGACGATCTTGGCGAAAGTGATCATGTCGGGCATGACGCCGAAGCGCTGCGCGCCGAAGGGCTCGCCCAGGCGCCCGAAGCCGGTGATCACCTCGTCGAAGATCAGCAGAATGCCGTGCTTGTCGCAGATCGCGCGCAGCCGCTCGAGATAGCCCTTCGGCGGAACGATCACGCCGGCCGAGCCCTGCATCGGCTCGACGATGACCGCGGCGATCGTCGACGCGTCGTGCAGCGCGACCAGGCGCTCGAGGTCGTCTGCGAGGTGCGCGCCCCATTTCGGCTGGCCGTGCGAGAACGCCATCTCGGCGGCGTTGTAGGTGTGCGGCAGGTGATCGACGCCCGGGAGGAGGAGCGGCGCGAACATCTTGCGGTTGGGCGCCATACCGCCGACCGAAATCCCGCCGATACCCACGCCGTGATAGGCGCGCTCGCGGCCGATCAGCCGCGTGCGAGAGGCCTCGCCTCTCATGCGGTGATACGCGACCGCGATCTTGAGCGCGGTATCCACGGCCTCGGAGCCCGAGTTGCCGAAGAACACCTGGCCCATCCCCGTGGGCGCGAGCTGGACGATGCGCTCGGCGAGCGAAAAAATCTTCGGATGCCCCATCTGGAACGCGGGGCTGTAGTCGAGCTCCTTTACCTGTCGCGCCACGGCTTCTGCGATCTTCGGATGGCCGTGGCCGAGGGGGCAGCACCACATACCCGAGATGCAGTCGAAGAGGCGCTTGCCCTCGACGGTCGTGTAGTACGCGCCTTCGGCGCGCGCGAGGATTCTGGATCGGGGATTTTTCTTCAGGTAGCGATTGTGAGTGAAGGGCATCCAGTAGGCCTGGGTCCGGAGATCCACGGCCGGCTCGAGCACTGCGGTTTCGCGTTTCATTAACAGCTTCTCCTTTGCCTGCGGTGCAACAAACTGCTGTCCGCAATGGTCGCAGACGGCGGCTCTTGCGCTGCGCTCTTTTACAATTCGGATGCAGAGAGCTTACACTGGCGCACGGAAGTCGGATGGACGGATGGAAGCGGCCGGGGCAGGCCGGTTGGCAGGGGGCTCGTTAGAAAAGGGGACGCAAATCCTATGTATTCCAATCTGGTCATCGTGTTCAATTTCATCCTCAGCCAGTGGAGCCTCTCACCGCAGGGGTTCAAGGACGCGGTCCTCGCCGCGGCGCTCGCCAAGTGCGTCCTTGCCGTGGTGTGGTGGACGGCGCGAATGCTGGTTGCGAAGTTTCCGTCGAACCTCGCGCTCTCGGCTTTTCAGCGCCTGATCCAAACCCGGCCGGCCAAGCTCGTCGTGCTCGTCCTGGATGTCACGCTGATCGACGTTTTCCTGTTCTTCGCGGCGGTGGCCTTGATCGACCTGCGCAGCGGATTTTCGATCTTTTCACTGTGGACGGCGGCCTTGTTCTCGTTCCTGTTCGTGTACATGGTGATGGTCGCCCACGCGGACATCAAGAAGTACTAACGAGCCCGGCATGCCGCTCTCCCACATCGAGCACTACCTCGTCCTCTCCGATGAAATCGACGCGACGCGAGACTGGTACCGCGACGTGCTCGGCATGCAGGAGGGCTGGCACCCGGAGTTCGGGTTTCCCGTCTACTGGATGTATCTCGGGGGCGTGGACGTGGTCCACATCGGCCGGAGCGCGAAGCACGCGAGCGACAACCAGAAAACCTACCTCGGTCGTCTCGCGCAAAACACGGGAGAGGGCACCGGGGCGATCGACCACCTCGCCTTCCGCGCCAAAGGACTGAAAGACACCATGCAGCATCTGCGCCGCCACCACATCGACTTCAAAGAGAGGCGTGCGAACGGGCAGGCGCTCTACCAGCTTTTCATGTACGACCCGAACGGTATCAAGGTGGAGCTGAACTTCGACGCGGCGGAGGCGGAAGGGCTGGAGCCGGAAATTACGGCAGAGAAACTGGCGGCGCAGAAAGCCCGCTAGCCGAACGGCAACGCCCGGCGCCGATGCCAGTCAGATGACGAAATGCGGCTGATCACCTTTTCTCTGCGCGACACCAACGCGCCCCGCATCGGGGCGCGGCTCGGCGGACGCATCCTGGATCTCACCGCCGCAGCCAGTATCACCGGCGAGCCGCCGCTGCCCAGGCGCATGAAGAATCTGCTTGCCGAAGGCAAGGCGGCGATCGAGCGGGTGCGCAGTTTCGCCGCTGCGGCGCGCGCCGAGCCCATTCCCTTCGAATCGGCGCTGCTCAGCGAGCGCGAGATCCGCTACCTCCCTCCCATTCCCGACGCCGAAAAGTTTCTGTGCGTTGGCAAGAACTACCGTACGCACCTGGAGGAATTGAAGAGGAACGACCTCTTGACCGAAATGCCGCAGGAGCCGACCGGATTCATCAAGCTCAACTCCTGCCTCTGCGGTCACAACGCGCGCGTGGTGCGGCCCGAGGGCATCGTCAGCCTCGACTACGAGCCGGAGCTGGTGTTTGTCATCGGCAAGCGCGCGCTCGGCGCGAAAAAGGCCGATGCCTTGGACCACGTCGCCGGTGTCACCATCCTCAACGATCTCACCTGCCGCGACCTGCAGAAGCGCGAGGTGGCGTCGGGCTCGCGCTTCTGGACCAGCAAGAACATTCCAGGTTTCGGCCCCCTCGGCCCGGAGATCGTGACCCTGGACGAGATCCGCGACCCCTACGATCTGTGGATGACCTGCGCAGTGAACGGAACGGAACGCATGCGCGTCAACACGCGCGACCAGATCTGGAAGCTGCCGGAGATCCTCGAGCATTTCTCGCGCTACATACCGATCGAGCCCGGCGACATGTTCTCCACCGGTGCGCCCGGGGGCGTCGCGGTGGGCAAGCCGAACGCGACTGAACTGTTCCTCAAGCCCGGCGACGTGGTCGAGTGTTCTATCGAGGGTGTGGCGACGCTGAGGACCTACATCGTTGCGCCGGGCTCGGCCGCTTGAGCAGGAGCAAGCGGTCAGGGAGGGAGGCCGCTTGTCTGTCCCGATCGCCCCTCAGTCGTCCCCGGAGCCATTGTCCGACCACCGCCGGTGAAGTTCCGCATGGCTCTCCGGGAGGTCGGTCCCTGCTTCTTCTTCGAACTCGTCGAACTTATCCAACTCCCGGAGCAGCGATTGCAGGCGCAGTTCGGCGGCGGAATCCCGGTCGGCCTGACCGGACAGCCGCTTGGCGACCGCTGACGCACCTTCGTAGTCGCGCTTCGTTTTGACCGGTCGTGCATGTCCGTTGGCGCTTTTTCGCTTGGCCATGTGTACCCCTTCTGCCGGCCCGTCGATGGGCACCGGCGCATAAGTTTAGACCTTACTCGGGCGCTCGCGTCGATTCGCCAAGAAGAACATCGTGCACCGAATGGCGATCCGTCCTCGCCCTCCGCTCGGATGCGGTGTTGACAAGGATATTCCCAGCGTTGAGCATAATGCCAGCGCAGCTTACAACGGAAAAGGGGTTCTCGTTGCGGCAAGCACGGGGTGTATTGTCCGGCTTCATATTGCTGCTCGCCTCAGCCGCGGCGCTCGCGCAAAACTTTCCTTCGAAATCGGTGCGCATCGTCGTGCCGTTCCCGCCGGGCGGAGGCGCGGATACGCTCGCGCGCATCATGGAGCCGAGGCTCGCCGCGATCTGGGCGCAAGCTATCGTCGTCGAGAACCGTCCGGGGGCGAGCGGGCACATCGGTGCGGAGTTCGTCGCGAAGTCCGCGCCCGACGGCTACACGCTGGTGATGGCTTCGACTGCCGCGCTCGACGAGAAGAACGTAGTGGAATTCGCGCCGGTATCGCTCGTATCCGCCTCGGCTTATGTCGTCACCGCGAATCCGGGCGTCGCGGCGGCGAACATCCGCGAGCTGATCGCGCTCGCGAAAGCCGACCCGGGCAGGCTCACATTCGGCTCCTCGGGTACGGGCGCGGCCTCGCATCTTGCGGCGGAGCTCTTCAAAGCGATGGCGGGAGTGGACCTGCTGCACGTCCCGTACAAGGGTACCGGGCAGGCGCTCACCGATTTGTTGGCGGGGCATGTGAACCTGATGTTCGCGCCGGCCCAGACGGTGATGCCTTACGTGCAGGCCGGGAAGCTCAGGGCGCTCGCCGTCACCGGATCGAAGCGCTCGGAGACTTTGCCGGATCTTCCGACTGTCGCCGAATCGGGATTGCCGGGCTATGAAGCGGTCGGCTGGTTCGGCCTGCTCGTGCCGGCGGCGACGCCGAAGACCACTGTGGCCAAGCTCTCAGCCGACGTGAAGCGCGTGCTCGCGATGGGCGAAGTGCGCGAGAGAATGCTCGCGCTCGGGGCCGACCCCGCAGCCAACGCGCCCGAGGAGTTCGCGCGCTTCATCCGCGACGACCAGGCGAAGTGGTCGAAGCTGATGAAAGAGGCAGGGATCAAAGCGGAGTAAGGGGGAGGGATGCAGGTCGTCGAGCGCTTCGCCGAATTTGCGCAAACCTATCGCGGGCGGCCGATCGCACCGCAGGTGCTGCATCACGCAAAGCGCGCGGTGATCGACTGGCATGCGGCGCTCTTTCCGGGTGCCGCGGTCGCGCCGGCCACCGCACTGGAGCGCGCGCTCGCAGAGGAACTGGACCACGGAGACGCGCATCTCGCCCTGGGCAGGCGTGCGACGGTACGAGCGGCGGCGCTTATCAACGGTGCGGCCGCGCACACGGTCGAGGTGGACGATATTTTCCGCGAAGGTATCTATCATCCCGGCGCCCCGACCATCGCCGCGGCGCTGGCCGTCGCGCAGTCGCGACAGGCTTCGGGCGAACAGTTCCTCCGCGCGGTGATCGTCGGCTACGAGATCTCCACGCGCATCGCCGCTGCCATGGGGCGTGCCCACTACAAGTACTGGCACAACACCGGCACCATCGGCTGCTTCGGCGCGGCGAGCGCCGCGGCCGAGTTGCTCGGCCTCGACAGAAAGCGTTTCGCGCATGCGCTTGCCACGGTCGCCACTTTCTCCGCCGGCCTGCAGCAGGCGTTTCGCGCGGATTCCATGTCCAAGCCCATGCACGCGGGGCGTGCAGCGGAGGCAGGCGTCACGGCCGCGCTCGCCGCAGCCGAAGGCGTCACCGGGTCGCTCGACATCATGGAGGGTGAGGCGGGCTACGGCCGCGCGATGGGTTATGGAGATACAGGCGGTGGCCCGGATTGGGAGCGGGGGCTCGCCACGCTCGGCGAGGATTTCCACATTACGCAAATGACTTTCAAGAACCACGCCTGCTGCGGTCACGCTTTTGCCGCCATCGACGGCGCTCTCGCGCTGAAAGCGCAGATGGGCCTGGCTGCCGAAGAGATCGCGCGCGTGCGCGTCGGAGGCTACCGGGCGACGCTGGAAGTCGCGGGGATCGCGGACCCCGCGACTGCAGCCGAGGCGCGCTTCAGCACGCCCTATCTCGTCGCCACGGCGCTCACGCACGGCAGCGTTCGGCTGGCCGCGTTCGGTCCGGCGCGCCTGGAGAACGCCGCGACGCGTTCGCTCATGCGGCGCGTCGAGGTGATTCTCGACCCCGCGGTCGACGCCGTATTTCCGGCGCAACGCTCGGCGCGCGTCGCGATCGAGTCGCGCGACGGCCGGCACGGCGAGCACCTCCAGCCCACGCGCAAGGGCGATCCGGACATGCCGCTTTCCGACGTCGAACTCGATCACAAGTACCTCGAGCTCGCCTCGCCCGTACTCGGAGAAGAACGCGCGCGCCGGCTGCTCGCGCGCTTATGGCGGCTGGAAAAAGAACCGCACCTGGACGCATGAACCTCGCGCAGGCCTTATTTGCACCCCGCGCCATCGCGCTCGTCGGCGCCTCCGGGGACGCAGCGAAGAACAGCGCGCGCCCCTTGCGCTTCCTGCGCAAGCACGGCTACGCGGGACGCATTGTCCCGATCAATGCCTCGCGCAGCGAAGTGCTCGGCGAACGCGCCTACCCCAGCCTCGCCGAAGCGCCGGGCGCGATCGACCACGCTTTCATCATGACGCCGGGAGATTCGGTCGAGCGCGCAATCGACGAATGCGGCGCGCGCGGCGTGCCCGTCGCGACGATTTTCAGCGACGGCTTCGCCGACGCCGGCGCCGAAGGCGCGGCCCGGCAGGCGCGGCTGGTGGCGCGCGCGCGAACGCTCGGCGTGCGCCTGCTCGGCCCCAACAGCATGGGGCTCGTCGACGTTCCCGGCCGCGTCGCGCTCACCGTGAACGCCGTGCTCGAGATGGACGCCTTGCCCGCGGGGACGACGAGCTTCGTGTCGCACAGCGGAACCATGCTTGGCACCGTGCTCTCGCGCGGCGCGGCGCGGGGCCTGGGCTTCGCCAAGCTTGTTTCGGTCGGCAACGAAGCCGATCTCGGGATCGGGGAGCTGGTCGGGCTGCTCGCGGAAGATCCCGGTACGAAGCTGATCCTCCTGTTTCTCGAAACCGTGCGCGATGGCGCGAGCCTGGCCGCCGCCGCGCGCAAAGCTCATGCCGCGGGAAAGCCCGTGGTCGCGTACAAGCTCGGCCGCTCGCGACTCGGCGCCGCGCTTGCGCGCTCGCACACCGGAGCACTCGCCGGCGAGGACGCGGCGCTCGATGCTTATTTCCGCGACTGCGGCATCGTGAGGGTGGATATGCTGGAGACGCTCCTCGAGATCGCGCCGCTCCTTGCCGGACGGACTCCGCCGAATCTGCCGCGTGCCGCGCGCGTTGCGGTCGTAACCACCACCGGGGGCGGCGCGGCGAGCGTCGTGGACCGGCTGGGTACGCTCGGCATCGAGACGGTCGCGCCGAACTCCGAATCGCCGATCATCGATCTGACCATGACCGCGACCGCGGAGCAGTACACCGCGGTGCTCGATGATCTGCTGGCGTCTCCCCAGTGTGACGGCGTGCTGGCGGTGGTCGGGTCTTCGGCGCAGTTCCATCCGCAACTGGCGGTCGAGCCGATCGTGCGTTCGAAGAAGAACGCGAAGCCGCTCGCGGTTTTCCTCACGCCGCACGCGGAACGCTCGCTCGCCCTGCTCGCCGAGCGAGGGATCGCCGCCTTTCGTACGCCCGAGGCTTGCGCCGACGCGCTTGCCGCGGCCTTCGCCTGGCGTTCGCCCCGCACCCGCACCCGCACCGCGGCCACCGAGTGGCCGCCCGATTTGCCCCGGCGCGGACGTCTCGATGAGGCGCAAGCGCTGGCGCTGTTTGCTTCGCTTGGAATCCCGGTGGCCGAGCACGCGATCGCGCAGCCTCCCGGCTACAGCCACGCCATTCCCTATCCGGTGGTGGCGAAGGCGCTCTCCGCCGACATCCTCCACAAGACCGAAGCCGGAGCGGTATGTCTTGGCATCGTGGACGGGCCTGAGCTCGATCGCGAAGTCCGCGCGATGCTGGCGCGCGTTCCCGCGGCCCGCGGTGTATTGATACAGAAAATGGAAACAGGCCTTGCCGAGGCGATCGTTGGCTACCGCGACGATCCGGTCGTCGGCCCGATCGTGCTTGTCGGGGCGGGCGGCACGCTCGCGGAAATTTACAGGGACTACGCGTTGCGGCTCGCGCCGGTGAACGAAGACGAGGCGGCAGCGATGATTGCCGAAGTGAAAGGCCTCGCGACCGTGCGCGGCTACCGCGGGCTGCCGCGCGGCGATGTGCGCGCGCTCGCAAAGACTGTCGCCGCGCTCTCGCGCCTTGCGCTCGTCACCGGCCTGCCGGTCGCAGAAGCCGAGATCAATCCGCTGATCGTGAAGCGCGAGGGCGTCGTTGCGGTCGATGGCCTCGTCGTACTGAAGGAGTGAGCATGGATTTCCGTTTTACGCCCGAGCAGGAACAGTTCCGCGATTCGGTGCGGCGCTTCGCCGAGAAGCACCTCGCCGCCGGCGCGCGCGAGCGCGCGCACTCGCCCGACTATCCCTGGGACGTAGCCAGGCTCATGGCGGACCAGCACCTGCTCGGCATCACCATCGCTGAAACCGATGGCGGCCAGGGCGGCGCGCTGATCGACGCGGTGATCGCGATCGAGGCCGTCGCTTCGGTCTGTCCGAGAAGCGCCGACGTCGTCCAGGCGGGCAACTTCGGCCCGATCCGCGTTCTGGCCGAGTACGGCACGCCGGAGCAGAAACGGAAGTATCTGAAACGCCTGCTCGCGGGGGAGTCGGTCATCAGCGTCGGCATGACCGAACCGGAAGCCGGCTCCGCGGTGACCGATCTTCAAACAACGGCGGCGCCCGAAGGCGACGGCTATCGCGTCAACGGCTCAAAGGTATTCACCACGCACGCGCCGCACGCGGAAGTGATCCTGACTTACGTGCGCTACGGCCCGGGTGTCGGCGGCATCGGCTCGGTGCTGATCGATACGAAGGCGAAGGGCGTGCGCTTCGGCAAGCGCTCGAAGTTCATGTCGGGCGAGGAGTGGGCGCAGATCTACTTCGAGAACGTCTTCGTTCCCGCCGGGATGGTCGTGCTGAAGGAAGGCGGATTCAAGAAGCAGATCGCCGGGTTCAACGTCGAGCGCATCGGCAACGCGGCTCGCTCGCTCGCGCTCGGGCGCTACGCCTACGAGCGTGCGCGGGAGTGGGCGACGCAAAGAAAACAATTCGGGCGGCTGTTGTGCGAGTTCCAGGGGATCCAGTGGAAGTTCGCTGAGATGAAGATCAAGCTGGATGCGGCGCAGCTCCTGCTCTATCGCGCTGCGACGAACGCGGACCGGGGTTTCCCATCACCGGAAGAGACATCGATCGCCAAAACGTACTGCAACCAGGCGGGGTTCGAGATCGCCAATGAATCGCTGCAGGTGATGGGGGCGCTCGGCTACAGTCAGGAAGAGCTGGTCGAATATTGCGTGCGCCGCTGCCGCGGCTGGATGATCGCCGGCGGCTCGATCGAAATCCTCAAGAACCGGATCGCGGAGGCCGTGTTCGAACGGACGTTCTCGCAACGCGCGGGGAAAAATTGATCGCCGCGCTAGCTGTCCTGAACGGCGCACATCGGTCTTGTGTTAACTTGGCTCCTCCTTCGCACCTCTCAACGGGGCCCTAGGGGCTTGCGGAGCCTGAAAAATGTGCTTATAGTCGGGCACATGCACTCCCAACAGCACGGCCAACTCGTTCTTCCCACCAGCTTTCTGCTGGCCGGCCTGCTGCTGCGCCCCGCGCGCACATAAACTAAACCCACATTCGCAGTACCCAAGCCCGCCGGAAACACCTGGCGGATCTGGCAATCCCTACGTGCGAGCCCAGCCATGATCAAGATCCCGTCGCAAAAGTACCGTCCCTTTGCCCCGGTCGCGTTAGCTGACCGGACCTGGCCGAACCAGGTCATCACCCGTCCGCCCGTCTGGTGCAGCGTCGACCTGCGGGACGGCAACCAGGCATTGATCGAACCGATGGATGCGGAACGCAAGTTGCGCATGTTCATGCTGTTGCTGAAGTCCGGCTTCAAGGAGATCGAGATCGGTTTCCCCGCGGCATCGCAGACCGATTTCGATTTCGTGCGCAAGCTGATCGACGAAAAGCTGATTCCCGACGACGTCAGCGTGCAGGTGCTGACCCAGGCGCGCGAGCCGCTGATCCGGCGTACTTTCGAGTCTCTGCGCGGCGCGAAGCGCGCCATCATGCATCTGTACAACTCGACCTCGACTGTGCAGCGTCGCGTCGTATTCGGCCTCGACAGGCCGGGCATCGTCGACATCGCCGTGCAGGGTGCGCGTGTCGTCCTCGATTGTGCCCGCGTGCAGCCGGATACGGACTGGGTGTTTCAATATTCCCCGGAAAGTTTCACCGGCACCGAACTGGATTTCGCTGTCGAGATTTGTGATGCGGTCAATGCAGTGTGGAAGCCGACGCCGCAACGCCCGGTCATCCTCAATTTGCCGGCGACGGTGGAAATGGCCACGCCCAACGTTTACGCCGACCAGATCGAGTGGTTCGGCCGCCACGTCAAGAATCGCGACAGCATCGTATTGTCGGTGCATCCTCACAATGACCGCGGTTGCGCGGTGGCCGCCGCCGAGCTCGCCGTCATGGCCGGCGCCGACCGCATCGAGGGTTGCTTGTTCGGCAACGGCGAGCGCACCGGCAACGTGGACCTCATCACGCTTGCGCTCAACCTCTATACCCAGGGCGTCGATCCCGGACTCGACTTCTCCGACATCAACGCCGTCATCCGCACCGTCGAACACTGCAACCAGCTGCCGGTGCACCCGCGCCATCCCTACGGGGGAGAGTTGGTGTTTACGGCTTTTTCCGGTTCGCACCAGGACGCGATCAAGAAAGGCCTCACTGCCCGCAAGCCGACCGATCTCTGGGAAGTCCCTTACCTGCCGATCGATCCGGCCGACCTTGGCCGCGCCTACGAAACGGTCATTCGCGTCAACAGCCAGTCGGGCAAGGGCGGCATCGCCTTCCTGCTCGAGCGCGATTTCGGATTGTCCCTGCCGCGCCTGCTGCAGATCGAGTTCAGCCAGGTGATCCAGGCGATCACTGACGCGAGCGGCAAGGAGTTGTCGTCCATCGCGATCAAGGCGGCATTCGACCGCGAGTACCTGGAGAGCGAGTTGCCGCTGTTCTATATCGAGCATCGCATCACGCATGAGGTCGGCCACGGCGAGGTCGAAAACGTTTCGGCGCGGCTGAAGTTCAACGGCCGCGAGATCACCATCACCGGCAAAGGCAACGGGCCGGTGGATGCCTTCGTGCGCGCGCTGTGCGAAGGTTGCGGCGTCGACATCCATGTCATGAACTATCACGAGCATGCCGTGGGCAGCGGCGAGGATGCGACTGCGGTGGCGTATGTGCAGATCCGCATCGGCCGCGACCAGACCCTGTATGGCGCCGGAATGCACGGCAACATTGTGACGGCGACGCTGCGTGCAGTGCTCTCGGCGGTCAATCGTGCAGCGCTCAAGGGATTGATCAAAGTGCGGGGACCCGCGCAGCGCATCGCTGCCGCCTGACCCCGGTGCCATCCGCGGTCGAACCCGCGGGGCTGGCGCATGACAGGTTGAAACAAGGCCGCTCTCGAAGCGGGACCGAACGGCAGCTATTGGCCGTAAGCAGACAAGAGAGATCCATGGAGCACACAATCAGATACCGCATAACAACGCGTCCCAGCTGATCGCCTTCGACGGCGGCTGAACGCAACGTCAGGTCTACTCCGCCCGCGCTCCCGAGATCCTCACCACCTCCGCCCAGCGCGCGACTTCGTCCTTGAGCATCGCCTGAAATTCCTCCGGAGTGTTGCCCACCGGCTCGGCGCCCTGGTCGTAGAGTTTTTTCCGCATGTCGGGCGAGTGCGCGCCCTTGGCGATCGCCGCGGCGAGCGCATGGACGATGTCGCTCGACGTTCCCGCCGGCGCGAGCAGGCCGAACCACAGCGGCACTTCGACGCCTTCGACGCCCGCTTGCTTGATGGTCGGCACGTCGGGCATGAGGGTGCTGCGCTTGGCGCCGGCGACGCCGAGCGCGCGCAGCCGCCCCGACTTGATGTGCTGTCCGATCGCGACGGGATTCACGAACGAGAGCTGCACGTCCCCGGAGATGAGCGCGGTGAGCGAAGGCGCGCTGCCCTTATAAGGCACGTGCACGATCTTCGTGCCGGCGCGCAGGTTGAACAGCTCTCCCGCGAGGTGTTGGGTGGACCCGGCGCCCGCCGAGGAATAGTTGAGCGCGCCCGGCTTTTCCTTTGCCAGCGCGACCAGCTCGAGCACCGATTTCACCGGGAGCGAGGAGGGCACGACGAGTATGTTGGTGCTCTCCGAAAATATCGACACCGCCGCGAGGTCGCGCAGCGCGTCGTAAGGCGGGTTCTTGTACAGCGACATGTTGATCGCGACCGCCGGGCTGTTGAACAGCAGCGTGTAGCCGTCGGGCGCGGCCTTCGCGACCGCCTCGTTCGCGATGTTGGTGCCGGCGCCGGGGCGGTTCTCGACGACGAACTGCTGGCCGAGATACTCGCTCAGCTTAGAGGCCGCCAGCCGCGCGTTGATGTCCACGCCGCCTCCGGGCGTGAAGCCGACCAGCACGCGCACGGGCCGGCTCGGATAAGGGCCCGCGGATTGCGCGAGCGCCGCCGCGTGCGCCGAGCACGCGAGCGCGAACAGGCAGGCGGATCGTAGCGTAAGGTTCATCGCTTCCTCTCAGGCGCCGAGCTTTGCCCGGCCGACCTCGAATGCTCCGGTGATGAAGGCGAGCAGCGCCCGTCCGCGATCCTGCATCGCCAGGATTTCCTCGCCGGTCGCCACCGCGCCGAAAAAGCCGTCGGTATGCCAACGACCGGGCAGCGGCAGTTGGGGCAGGCCTCCCGCGTCGAAACGCGGCCAGGGACTCACGTAGGCATAAGGCTGCGCATAGAACTCGTCCCCGGGCGAGATCCCCATGCCCACCGAGCGCGCAGTGTCGCCTCCGCTCTCATCGAAGCGAACCAGCGTCGCGATATCGAAATGATGCGGCCAGCACAGCACCGGGCCCGGACCGGGCCGCAGGCCGCGGAGCTGCGCCGCGAATTCTTCCAGTGTTTCGGCCGGGCCCGCGAACCAGCGCGAGAGCTCTCCCAGTTCCCGGCCCATCATGGAGATCTGGTGGGGGCGGCCGCCCGCCGGGTGATCGGGCAGGGAATACGGGAGCTTCACGCTGGCCGCCGGCTTGAGGCCGAGCGCGTGCAGCTTGGAGTCGATCCAGGCGCCGGCCGCCGCGTCCGTCTTTCCGTCGAGCTGGAATGCATCGAGCACGTGACTGCCGCTGGTGACGATGAGCTCGAGCCGCGCTATGCGAATTCCAACGCGAACCCCACCGCCTTTCGCAGGCAACACTTGGGAAACCAGCGCCGCGTGCAAGGTATCCCAGGTGAAGGCGGAGTGGCTGTCGTCGGGAACTGCGCTCAGGTTCGCCCGTGCGGCCTTGGTTGCCCATTGCGCCGCGTGATGCGCAAGATTGCGGGCTGCGACGAGCGCCGCGGGCGGCGTTCTGCCCATTTTCGACCAGTCGAATCGCACGGGATATTTTCTGCTTTTGTCGCTTCAGCGCAAACAACCTTACCAGATTGCGCGGCGCCTAGTATCGCTCCAGAGGCGAGAGTATTATGCCCGTGGGGAGTACGCAGCAGGAGGAGGAACCATGCAGGTCAGCGAAATCCTCAAGGTCAAAGGCAACGCGCTGTACACCATCGCGCCCGAAGGCACGCTGACCGAGGCAGTCGGGATCATGGCCCAGCACAACATGGGCTCGCTCGTGGTGATCGACAAGGGCCGCATGGTGGGAATGCTCACGTTCAAGGAAATCCTGTTGGCGGTCAACCGGGGTGGTGGCGCGCTGGGCGAGGCCAAAGTGGCCGACACCATGACGCGCAACCCCGTCACTGCGGGCTCGGCGATGGATGTGAACGACTTGCGGCGCACCATGCTCGATTCCGGCGCGCGTTATCTTCCGGTCATGGACCGTGACAATCTGCTCGGGGTGATTTCCTTCCGCGACGTCGCCAAGGCAGTGCTCGAAGAGCAGGATTTCGAGAACCGCATGCTGAAGGGCTACATCAAGAACTGGCCCGAGTAGGGCGTCGGTAAGCTGCGTCCCAAGACTCATGACGGCTTTGCGTGCTCACGGTCGCCTCGTGCTCATCTTCGTCGCAGCACTGGCTCTTTTCCTCGGTTTTGCCGTATGGTTCATGACAGCGATGCCGGGGGAGCGCCATCGCGGCCCGCGGGAACCGCTCGGGATCGGGGATCGGCAACTGCTTGCGAATCTGAAGGCGCATGTCGTCGCTGTCGCGAGCGAGGAACACAACGTCAAGCATCCCGAGGCGCTCGAACGATCCGTGCGATACATCGAAGCGACGCTCTCCGGTTTGGGCTATGCCGTCGACCGCCAGGAATTCGAAACAGAAGGCGTCAAGGTTCGTAACCTGGAGGTGCGGCTCGCCCGCCCGGGTACCGGCAAGCCGCGGCTCGTCGTTGTCGGGGCGCACTACGATTCGGCGCAGGGTGCCGTCGGGGCAGACGACAATGCTTCGGGAGTCGCGGCGCTGCTCGAGCTTGCGCGCCTGCTCAAAACGGTCCAGCCCGGCGAAGGGCTGGAGGTGCGCTTCGTCTTCTACGTCAACGAGGAATTGCCCTGGTTCGGGACGGAGAAAATGGGCAGCCTTGTGCACGCGAGCGGCCTTGCACGGGAGGGCCGGGAAGTCGCCGCGATGCTGTCCCTGGAAACCATCGGCTGGTACAGCGACGCGAAAGGCAGCCAGCGCTATCCGTTTCCCTTCAATCTGCTCTACCCGTCCACGGGCGACTTTATCGGCTTCGTCGCCAATCCGCGCTCGCGAAGTCTCCTGCACCGGGTCATCGGCTCGTTCAGGCGTCACGCGGCGTTTCCATCGGAAGGCGCAGTGGGGCTGGAATCGATCCCAGGCATAGGCTGGTCCGACCAGTGGGCCTATTGGAAATTCGGCTGGCCCGCGGTGATGGTGACCGACACGGCGCCTTTCCGCTACCCGCACTACCACACCCTGCGCGACACGCCGGACAAGCTCGACTACGACGGGCTCGGGCAGGTGGTGCTGGGCCTGGAAGGCGTGGTGCGCGAGCTGGCGGCTGCGCCGGTAGAAAACTAACCGCCGCTCTGCTTCGATCTGCCGCGAAACTGCCGGCTTGTTTTCGGCGCGCGTTCGACGCGCAATGGTGGCCGATCCTTCATGCGCCGTAGCGGGCGGCCGGTTCCTCGATGCGGTTTTCGCGTAACAGCTTTTCAAGATCTGCGGCCGGCAGGGGCTTGCTGAAAAGATACCCTTGACCCTCCTCGCAGCTTTCGGCTTTCAGAAAAGCGAACTGCTCGGCAGTCTCCACCCCTTCGGCGATCACCCGCAGCCCGAGGCCCTTCGCCATGGCGATGATGGTTCGGGTGATCGCAATGTCGTCCAAGTCGGCCGGGATGCCCCGCACGAAAGACTGGTCGATCTTGAGGTAATCGATCGGAAAGCGCTTGAGATAGCTCAGGGACGAGTGGCCGGTGCCGAAGTCGTCGATGGCTATGGTGACGCCGATCTCACTCAGCTTGGAGAGCACCTTCACGCTTTCCTCCGGATCGTGCATCACCATGCTTTCGGTCAGCTCGATCTCCAGGAATTCCGGATCAAGCCCGGTCTCGGCGAGGATAGCGGCAATGCGCTTGGCGAGTTCGGGTTCTCTCAACTGCCGCGCTGACAGGTTGACCGCCATCCGGAATCGCGGCAGGCCGGCGTCCCGCCATGACCGCATCTGCCTGCACGCCGCTCTCAGCACCCATTCTCCGATGGGCACGATCAAACCGGTCTCCTCCGCGAGGGGAATGAAGCGCCCCGGAGGAACGAGGCCCAACTCGGGGTGCTGCCAGCGCACCAATGCTTCCACGCCGGTGGTCCTTCGCGTGGACAGGTCGATCCTGGGCTGGAAATGCAGCAGCAGCTCCTCCCGCTCCAGTGCGAGGCGCAGCTGGTTGGACATCATCAGCGTCTCGAGCGCGTGGGCGTTCATCTCGGCGGAGAAGAAGCGGTAAGTGTTGCGTCCCTCCTCCTTGGCGCGGTACATCGCGACGTCGGCGTTCTTGAGCATCGTCGGTGCGTCGCTGCCGTCCTGCGGGTAGCAGGCAATGCCGATGCTCGCGGAAATGAACAACTCGTGGCCGCCCAGCTTGAAGGGGGCGACCAGTTCCTTGAGCAGTTTTTCAGCAACGATCGCAGCGTCCTGCCCGCTACGAAGCTCGCACAGCAGCACCGTGAACTCATCCCCGCCGGCGCGGGCCACGGTGTCGGTCTCTCGCACGCAGGTTTTCATGCGCTGCGCCACTGCTTGCAACAGCAGGTCGCCAATCGCGTGGCCGAGGGAATCGTTGATCGGCTTGAAACGGTCGAGGTCGACGAACAGCAGCCCGACCACGTGCCCGGTGCGGCGCGTGCGCTTGAAGGCTTCGTTGCACCGGTTCTGGAACAGCACGCGGTTCGGCAGGCGCGTCAGGGGATCGTGATGCGCCAGAAACTCCAGGCGCGTCTCGTATTCCTTGAACTTGGAGATGTCGGTAAATACCACGACGTAGTGGTTTGCTTGCCCGGTTTCGTCCTTGACCGCGCTGACGCTGCGCAGCTCCGGGTAGCTCTCGCCGCTCTTTCTGCGTCGCCACGACTCGCCCTGCCAGTGGCCGGTTTCTTTCAGCACCGCCCACGTCTGTGCATAGGACGCTTCCTCATCCCTTCCCGAGCGCAGAAAATCCGGCGTCTTGCCGATGGCTTCCTCCGCGCTGTAGCCGGTGATCGCGGTGAATGCCTTGTTCACCGAAGCGATGCGCCTGTCCGCGTCGAAGATCATGATTCCGTCGGCGGTGTTCTCCATTGCGTTGGCCGCCAGCTGCAACTTTTCCTCGGCCTGCTTGCGCTGATAGAACTGGCCGATCTGGCTGCCGATCGCGCGGGTGCTTTGCAGCAGCACTTCGTCGGGCGGGCGGCTTTCGCGGCTGAAGCACTCGACGATGCCGAAAGCTTTGTTTCCGAACTGGATCGGGAACGCGAATGCCCCGTGCAGGCCGGCTTTTTCCGCAAGCGCCGCACGCTTGAACGTCGCATGCTGCGTGACGTCGGCGATCCAGACCGGCTCGCGGGTGGCCCAGGTGCGGCCGATCAAACCGGTTTTCAATTCCTCCAATGGGGGCAGCGGGGGGGCCTGTTCCAGAAAATCCACGAGCCCGGCCGTAGCAACGTTCCAGATCGCCAGGCGCTTGAGCTTGTGGTTTGCGTCGTCCCGCTCCCAGCAGGTCCCGCACACGAATCCCAGCGTCTCGCAGATGGTCCGGATGATCTTCGGCATGGCCGCGGCGAGCGTGTCGGACTCGGCCAGCACGCGCGTCACGGTGTGCTCCATCGCCTGGCGTGCCTCCGATTGCTTGCGCTGCGTGATGTCGACGATCGAGGTCACCACGCCGGAGGGCGATGCGTCGCCCTGCCGGAACAGGGGCTGCGCATTCATCGAGAGCCACAGGTCGCTCATCTCCGGCCGGCGCAGGTGCATGATTATGTTGGATTGCAGTTTCCCGGTGCGCAAGGCCGCATTCGCGGGGCGATCTTTGTCGGAAAAGGGCAAGCCGTCCTCGCGGGTCGCCTTCCAGTCCGGGTCGAAATAGGAGTTTCCCTTCATTTGGGCGAGAGTGCGGCTCAGGATGCGCTCGGCACTCGCGTTGCACTCGACGATCTTGCCTTCCTTGTTGCGTACGATAACGCCCTCGGCGATGCCTGCGATGACCGAACGGTATTCCGATTCGCTGTTCGCCAGTTTCGTCGCGTTTCTGCGCAGGCGCAGGAACGCGTGGGTGGTATACGTCAGCAGCCCCAAAAGCACGACGAGCAGAGCAAGTTCGTACCCGTTCATCGAAGGAGTACTGCCGTGCAGGTAAAGGGATTGCGCCGACTAAACACGCTTGCGGTCCCAGACGTAACGCACGAAGCGCTGCCAGCGCCCCGGTTTCTGCGCAAGTTGGTTTTTCATCTTCTGCGCCTGGCGGTCGCGCGCGACCGAGGTCCGCACCTGCTCGTGGATCTGGCGCAGCGTCAGTCCGCCGGGACCTGTCCTGAGCGTTCGGTCTTCGACAGGCTCAGACCGAACGGTCGAAGGGGCTTTCAGTTTGTCGGGATCGTTTTCAGCCATACCGATCAAAGGGTTCACGCCGACCCCTATGCTAAACTCGCGGAGCATTCTTTGCGAGAGATTCCATGTCGGGCAATACCTTCGGCCTGCTGTATTGCGTGACTTCTTTCGGCGAGAGCCACGGGCCCGCGTACGGCGGCGTGGTGGATGGCTGTCCACCGGGGCTCGCACTCGCCGAAAGCGATATCCAGAAGGAACTCGACCGCAGGAAGCCGGGCACGTCGCGTCACGTGACGCAGCGCCAGGAGTCCGACCGCGTCGAGATTCTGTCCGGCGTGTTCGAAGGCAGGACCACGGGCACGGCGATCGGCTTTCTCATCAGGAACGAAGACCAGCGCAGCAAGGACTATAGCGCGCTCGCCGACACGTTTCGGCCCGGCCACGCCGACTACACCTACTGGCAGAAGTACGGCGTGCGTGACTATCGCGGCGGAGGACGGCAGTCGGCGCGCGAGACCGCGGTGCGCGTCGCCGCCGGCGCGGTCGCGCCCGGGATACCGGCCCGCGATCTGCTGCTGTCGCCGGATCATTGCCTGTTCATCGACGGCGGTCTCATCCCGGCGAGGCTCCTGGTCAATGGCATGACCGTGGTCCGCGACCTGGACCCGAGAACGATCTGCTATCACCACATCGAACTCGAACGGCATGGGGTGCTGATCGCTGAAGGGGTCGCGGCCGAGAGCTACCTCGACACCGGGAACCGCGCATATTTCAGTCATGCCGGCATGGCGGCGATGCTGCATCCCGAATTCGAAATAAACGCGAACCTCCGCTGCTGGGACACTGACGCCTGTGCCCCCTTGATGGTGCGCCCCGAGATGGTGCGGCCGGTCTGGCAACGCCTCGCCGTCCGGGCCAAGGCTCTGGGCTATGCCGAGCCGGTTCTGGCGACGACTTCGGATCCGGACCTTCGCCTCGAGGTGGACGGCAAGACGGTTCGGCCACTGCTGGTCCATGGCCGAATGGGCGACCGGATGGTCAGTTTCATGGTCCCGGAAGGTGCGGCGTCCGTGCGGCTGGTGTCGCGTTCCGCACAGCCCGCCGAGCGACAGCCCTGGGTGGACGATCCGCGCCTTCTGGGCGTCGCGGTCCGCTCGATGGCGCTGCGCGACCGCACCGGTGAGACGGTGTTGGGTGCCGATCACCCGGCGTTGACGGA
Organism: Burkholderiales bacterium; assembly: GCA_035317085.1. Lineage (GTDB taxonomy): Bacteria > Pseudomonadota > Gammaproteobacteria > Burkholderiales > SG8-39 > VBDM01. Next base: position 196 of record DATHHS010000113.1, on the reverse strand, counting down.
CGGCTGGCACGCGGCGGAACACGCGGCGGACGGCGCGCCCTGGCGCTGGACCGGCGGCGATGCGGTGTTGCCGATCATTTCAGATGGGCCGTGCCTGCTGGAGATCACCTTGAGCGCGGCCGCGACGTACCTCGACGACTTCCTGGCGGCCTGACGCGCCGCGCGGGGGGCCGTAACTCACGGGCCGGTCGAGCCC
>DATHHS010000112.1:0-23051 GCA_035317085.1 Burkholderiales bacterium | reverse complement strand
TATAGCAAAGCAGCCAATAGCCGGCGGCCCGGATTTCAACGGCCCGCGCCTCGCTCAGATACTTGAAGTTGCAATGTACGGACACGCAGTCGAGTGCGCGCGCGGCTGCCTCCCAACCCGGCTCGATGCGATCGGTCAAATATCCGCGATCGATCTCCGGCGCCGTGGCGCGTGCGACCTCGAGCGAGCTCCGCTGAAAGGACGACAGCAGCGGTGCGGGCGAGGCGTCGCGCCACAGGCTCCGCGCGAGCTTCGCGGCGGCGGCTGCCGTTTCGCGCTCGAATCCCGTCGCGGGCTTGATCTCCACATTGGCCCAGAGTCCGAGCTCGACACACAGCTTCCCGGCCTGCTCGAACGAGGGCAGGCGCGCACCACGGTATTTACCGCCGAACCAGGAACCCGCGTCCAGATTCTCGAGCTCCGCAAGGGGCGTGTCGGCCACGGCGCCCCGGCCGTCGGTTGTGCGCTCGAGCGTCTCATCATGGATGAGCACTGGAATCTTGTCGGACGAAAGCATGACGTCGAACTCGACGCCGCCGAAGCCCATATCCGCCGCCTTGCGGATTCCCTCGAGCGTGTTCTCGGGCGCCACCGCGCCGCCGCCGCGATGGGCAACTACTCGCGGATAGGGCCACGGTCGGTGCATGCGTCGAATCGGTCGAATGACGTGAAATACCGGGAGGGAACATTATAAACATCGGATACTGCCGCGACGTACCGCTGTGATGTCTGGGGAGGTGAACAGACAAAAAAAAACGGGGGAAGGGAGGGTTTCCCCCGTTTTAGCCGCCGTTTGCTGGGCCGGCGGGCAACCTGAAACGCCCGGTTTGTTCTTCGTCGTTCGAAGGTTTCTTCGTTTTGGGGCGTGAAAACTATGACGGCATCATATCATCCCGTATATCGCCGAACAAGTTCGCGACTTCCGTTTGCTCTGGGAAATTCCCGAGGGCGTGTGCACAATCTAACGGAGCGGAATCCGAAGATTGTATGTTCGTGACTTTTTCACGAATCTCTCTGGCGCGTGCATCCTGGAAGCCGAAGAATCGGATGAGCGCAGCCGGTTGCTCGGCGGGTTCAGGCGCCCGCGGCTCCTGTCTTCGGCGAATACGGTTCTCCGATGCTAGTATTTGCAAGGACTTTGCTTGCCGCTCCACGCATGGATACCTCCCACTTTCCACTGCTTCGCATTCTGGCCGACGGCGAGTTTCACCCGGGCAGGCGGCTCGCGCAGACATTGAGTCTTTCCGGCGCCGGAGTAAGGAACCTTGTAAAGCGGATCGAAGCGCTGGACCTGCGCGTGTTCAAAGTCCGCGGCCGCGGATACCGGCTTGCAGAAGCTCTTGATCTGCTGGAGGCCGACGTGGTCGTGGCACGACTGAAAGCGATTTCTCCAGGGCTTTGTGCCGAAGTGCTCGATGAATGCCCCTCGACCAACACCGTTCTCGCTGACCGTGCGTCGGCGGGTGCGCCACACGGCGCGGTGCTCGTGTGCGAGCATCAGAGTGCAGGGCGCGGTCGCCGCGGAAATTCCTGGGTTTCGGCGGTCGGCGGAAGCCTGACGTTCTCCGTTTTGTGGCGCTTTCCCGGCGGTGCCGGAACGCTGGGGGGCTTGAGCCTCGCTGTGGCGGTCGCTGCGGCGAAGGCGCTCGAGCGCCTGGGTACCGGCGGCGTGACCGTCAAATGGCCGAACGATCTGTATTGTGAGGAGCGCAAACTCGGTGGCATATTGATCGAGCTATCGGGAGATGCTTTGGGTCCAAGCGCAGCAGTCGTGGGAGTCGGCATCAATGTAAGACTGGATCCTTCGACGCGCGAGGGAATCGGCAGGCCGGCAACCGACATGGCAAGCCACAGCAATACGGTCCCGACTCGAACCGCGGTGCTGGTCGGGCTGCTCGAATCCATCGCCGCGGCCCTCGAGCAGTTTTCGCTCGAGGGCTTCGCGCCGTTTCGCGAGGAGTGGTTGCAACGCCACGCCTGGCAGGGCAGGCAGGTCGCGCTATCGCAGGCCGATCGTCGCGTGGCGGAAGGCAGGGTCGTCGGGGTGGCAGAGGATGGGGCGCTCATGCTCGCTTCGTCCAAGGGGATCGAACGTTTCCATAGCGGCGAGCTTTCGCTCAGGGCCAAATGATACTTGCGATCGACTGCGGTAATTCCCGGCTGAAATGGGGACTGCACGAAAACGGCGCATGGCGCCGCATCGGCGCCGTTCCCGTGACGGAGCTGGCGAGAGCACAGAAGAACTGGGCGAGAATCGCAGCGACCAGCAAGGTCGTGATCGCCAACGTCGCGGGGCCGTCCGTGCGTCGGCGGCTGGAGACCTTCTTTGCCCGACGATCCGTCGTGCCGGTCTGGGTCGTGGCGAAGCGTCGCGAGTGCGGAGTGACGAACGGTTACGGCAAACCGGAGCAGCTCGGGGTCGATCGGTGGGCTGCGCTGATCGGCGCCTGGTCGATTCTCCGCGGACCCTGCCTCGTAGTTACCGCAGGGACAGCGACCACCGCCGATGTGCTGCGGAGCGACGGTACTTTCACCGGCGGCGCGATTCTTCCGGGCCTGGAGCTCATGAAACGCTCGCTCGCAGACTGCACGGCGGGACTGCCGCTGGCAAAAGGGCGCTTCACCAACGAGCCACGCAATACGGCAGATGCCATCGAGACCGGCTGTTTGCTCGCGCAAGCCGGTGCGATCGAGCGGGCGTTCGCGACGATGGAGCAAGGTGCGGTGTGTGTGCTCGCGGGCGGAGCCGCGAGCCGCATCGCCCCGCATCTCGGCGTTCCCCGGAAGCTCGTGGATAATCTCGTCCTGGAAGGCCTGGTCCGAATCGCCGAGGAAGGGAAGCAGTCCGCAAACCCGTGAGAGTCGTATTTTTCCTGCTGGTGCTCGCCAATCTCGGCTTTTTTGCCTGGATGTATTTCGGCACCGCGTCGGAGGAGCCGCAGTTGATGGGGCAGCAGCTCAACCCGCAAGCGATACGGGTGCTCAATGCCGAGCAACTCGCCGCACTCGCCGCCGAGCGTGCCAAACAAACCGTCGAGCGCCCCAAGACGCCTCCCAAACCTGTCCTTGCCGCGTGCCTGGAGCTGGGAGCCTTCAACCTGGGGGACGTGCCGCGAGTGCAACAACTTCTCGAGCCGCTCGCGCTTGGATTGAAACTCTCCCAACGCCGTGAGGAAGAGATTGCCGGCTACTGGGTATTCTTGCCGCCGCAACGCAACCGCCAGGCGGCCAATCAAAAAGCCGCGGAACTGCGAAAACTCGGCGTCGAAGACTTCTTCGTCGTGCAGGAGGATCCCAAGTTCCGATTCGCGATTTCCCTGGGCGTGTTCAAGACCGAGGAAGCGGCACAGGCGCGACTTGCGGAACTGCGTACGAAGCGGGTGCGCACCGCCCGGGTCGGCCCCAGGGAAACGCCGGTGCAGAAGATCTACTTTGCCGTGAGGGAGGTTCCCGAGGCGGTCGTTTCCAGACTCAACGAGTTGCGCCAGAGTTTTCCAGGCAGCGAGCTCAAGGACTGTTCGATTGAGGAAAAGCGTGCGGCCAAATGAGCGGAAAGGCAGCCCGCGCTAGGCCCCGAGGATTTTTTTTAGCAACGCGGTGGTGGAGCGCTGGTGCTTGAAGGCGATGGAATGAACGCTCCCGCCCCAGCCCTGGACTTCGGTGGCTCCGACCATCGCGCCGGGCTTCCAGTCTCCGCCCTTCACCAGAACATCGGGACGGCAGGCGAGGATCAGCGAAAGGGGTGTGTCCTCATCGAACCAGGTAACGACATCCACGGCCTCAAGCGCCGCCACCACCGCCATGCGGTCGGCGAGCGGGTTGAACGGGCGCTCCTCTCCCTTACCCAGACGCTTCACCGATCTGTCGCTGTTGATCGCAACCAGAAGGGTCTTCCCGAGCGCGCGCGCTTCCGCGAGGTAAGTGACATGCCCGCGATGCAGGATGTCGAATACGCCGTTGGTGAACACGAGAGGATGCTCGCAGCTGCGCAGCCGCACTGCAAGCTCCTGAGGCGGGCAGATCTTGTGCTCGAACGGAACTCCAGTCGAACTCATTTCGTACCGGAGTGCGAGAGATCGCCGGCGCCGAAAACAGACTGATGAACTCGAGCGAGCCAGGCGCGGAATGGAGGCAGCGAGACTACGCTGCAGCAGAGCGAGACCATCCGGGTATCTTACCCGATGGTGCCGGGTGCGCCTCGGGCTTTGACAGAACGCTCCACGGGCTGTAATTTAGTCGGAACTCGTTCGGGCCCGCGCACATGCGTTTTGTTTTCGGATTTCTCCTCTCCGCCCTGGTGTCCTCGCCCGTGCTGGCCGCGTGCCCGCCGCTGCTCGAGCACACGTTTCCGAGCCTGACCGACCGGGCCACGCCGCTCTGCCAGTTTCAGGGGAAGGTGCTGCTCGTGGTGAATACGGCGAGCGAATGTGGATACACGCCTCAGTACGAGGGGCTCGAGGCGCTGTATCGGCGTTACCGCGAAAAAGGTCTCGTGGTGCTGGGATTCCCCGCCAACGATTTCGGAGGCCAGGAGCCTGGAGGAAACCGCGATATCGCCAAATTCTGCGAGGTCAACTACGGCGTGAGTTTTCCGATGTTCGCGAAATCCGAGGTGGTGGGTGGTCACGCCAATCCTCTTTTCGCCACGCTTGCGGCCAAGACCGGCGAGCGGCCGCATTGGAATTTCCACAAGTACCTGGTCGACCGCTCGGGCGAAAAGGTAGCGTCCTACAGCAGTGAAGTCACCCCCGACGATCGCAGGCTGGTCGCCGATATCGAGCGAATGCTGTCGGCGTCCGCTGGCAAGCCTTAAGGCGGGCTCGCGCCCGACACTACTTGTTGGCGGGCGGAACGAAGTACTCGAAGACCCGCACGACTTTCTGCACGCCTCCCGTACCGCGCGCGATCTCGGTCGCGGCATCCGCCTCGTCCCGAGTAACGAGGCCGAGCAGATACACGACGCCCAGTTCGGTGACGACCTTGACGTCGGTAGGCCGGAACTTCCCGTTTCCAAGAAAATTGCTTTTGACCTTGCTCGTGATGTAGGCATCGTTGCTGCGCGATGCGGCCGAGCTTGCGCCGGCAATCTGCAACTCGTTGACGACGCTCTTCACCCGAGGGACTTCGCTGACGGCCTTCTCCACGTCGGTTTTTGCCTGCGCTGCGGGCACTTCGCCCGTAAGCAGCACCGTGTAGTTGTAGCTGGTGGCGTTGACGTGTCCCTGATCCTTGAGAACATCGTCCACCCGCTTTCCAGCGACGGATTCAATCCGTTGATCGCCGAACATCACTTCGAACTGGCGGCGGTCGGCCGCGAGGACGACCCCCATCGCTGCGCCGCCGACGATGAAAGCGTCGACGCAAGCCTGGAGCGCCGCGGCTGACACGAGCACGAGCGCCACCGCAGCCCATCGCCTCGATGCCAGGCGGCTTCTCACTCGGCCCCCAGAAGCATCGAATCGATGCCGTCGCACAGGCAATGCAAGGTGAGAAGGTGCACTTCCTGAATGCGGGCCGTCTGTGAGTGAGGGATACAGATGTGGACGTCTTCCGGCGTAAGCAAGGCGCCGATCTCCCCTCCACCCCGACCGGTAAGGGCGACCACGCGCATCTCGCGCTCGTGGGCCGCCGCGACGGCGCGCGCAACGTTTTTCGAATTGCCGCTGGTGGAAATTCCGAGAAGCACGTCGCCCGCCTGACCCAAGGCGCTCACCTGCTTGGAGAAAATCTGCTCGAATTCGTAATCGTTCGCGATCGAGGTGAGGGTGGAAGTATCTGTGGTCAGGGCGATGGCGGCCAGACCCGGGCGCTCGCGCTCGAATCGATTGAGAAGCTCGGCGGAGAAATGCTGGGAGTCCGCGGCGGAGCCGCCGTTCCCGCAGGCGAGAATCTTGCCGTTCGCGAGCAGGCATTTCACCATGATCTCCGTGGCGCGGGCGATCGGCTCGGCGAGGGCCTCCACCGCCTTCAATTTCAGTTGGGCGCTGTCGTTGAATTGGCGGCGGATGCGCGCCAGCAGGTCCACGCTGTCCTCGGCCGGTCGGGCGGTGACGGCTTTCATACGAACACTATTCTACCGTAACCTTCTCTGCGATCGCCCCGGGTGCGCGAGGCGACGCCGGGGAAACGCACCGGCGTGCGCCGGAGCCTCAGGCCGAAAACGCGTCGCGTATCCATTCGAGCTGCGGCGGTTCCAGCCGCTCGAGCAACACCACGTCGAACCGGCAGGGCATCTCCTTCTTGCCCGCGAGGTAGTGGCGCGCCGTTGCGACGATCCGCTCCTGTTTGCGCCGATCGACGCTGTAGGCGGTACCGCCGAAACTTTTCGAGCGCCGCAGTTTGACTTCGGTAAAGACGAGCGTATCCCCTTCTTTCAGAATAAGGTCGATTTCGCCCCAGCGGCAGCGGTATCGGGTTTCGATCAGTACCAGGCCCTTGTGTTGCAAGTAGGCTGCGGCGGCATGCTCGGCCTCGTCGCCGGCTCTCATTTCGCGCTTTCGAGCGAAACTCCCACGCCGTCACGAAACACCGCCTGGATCGGTTCGCGCTGGAGCGCACTGCCGCCGCGATAGGAAATCCTTCCGGTCACCCCGTCAAGATTGATGCGCTGCTGCCCGGCGAGGAGCTCGCTTGCAATGCGGCACGAGTCGATGCCGAGCGCGTAAAAGCGTTGCAAGTCCGCGGAGAGGCTTTCAAGCCGCGGGTAGACCATGACCGCGGCGTGATCGGGCTGCACCAGCCAGGGCATGTCGACGAAGCGGATGCCGTTCAAATCGCCGTTGATGAGCGGGTCGTTCTTGCCGTCGTTCACCTGGGAGGTCGCAAAAACCGGGATCTGATTGTTGAGGTACGGCCGTACCGTCCGCGCCTGGCCGGCCTCCGCCGCCAGGAAAACGAACTGCGCCTGCGAATCCGAAAGCCGCTGCCGCAGCTCGACGAGGTCGGCTTGCTGGCCGAACTCCCGCACGTCGCTGATCCGTCCGTCGAGCGAGAACCACTCGTCCGCGAAGGCCCGGCTCAGGCGCCTGGCGAGCAGGGTCGATGCCTGCACCACCGCGGCATCGCGCAGGCCGCGCGCATGGGCCATGCGCGCCACCATGCGCGCCTCGGCCTCCAAGGATAGCCCGAAGGTGTACAGACGCGGCGGAAGCGGCGCGTCGCTCTCCGCGACATTCAAGGCGAGCGTTACCACGCTGACGCGGCCGGACGCCGAGAGCGCGGTGACTCCAGAGCGGGTCAGCGGACCGACAATCACTCCGGCGCCCCGCTGCACGGCGGCTTCGTACTCGGCGAGGATGCTTTCCGGCTGAGCATCGGTGCGCACGACCTGCAGGGACTGGCGATTCTCCGAGAAACCGAGCGCTGCCTGGCAACCCAGACGCACGGCCTCGGCCGTACGCGCAAACTCCGGCGCATTGAGCGGAAGCAGCAGGCCGATGGACGGCCGTTCGCCTGGGGGCCGGCTTGCCGGATTGTCGAGGGCCGCGCACAATGCCGGACTCAACAAAATCAGAGCGAAGCAGAATTGGGTGCGAGGACCGGGAAGCATGTCGGGAGCCCGAGCGGGGCAGGCCAATTATATGTGGTGGCCACGCCCATTGGGAACCTTGATGACCTCAGCCAGCGCGCCATCGATTCGCTCGCTGGCGCCGATGCCATTGCCGCGGAGGACACTCGGGTCACGGCACGGCTGCTCGAGCACCATCATGTCCGGGGAAAACTGGTTGCCGTGCATGAGCACAACGAGCGTCGCGCCGCCGACTGGATCGTCGAGGAGCTCGCGCGGGGACGAAACATTGCCCTGGTCACCGACGCCGGAACGCCCGGCGTTTCCGACCCCGGCGCGACGGTGGTGGCCAAAGTGCGCGCCGCCGGATTCCGGGTGGTCCCGATTCCCGGTCCCAACGCCGCGGTGACTGCGCTCTCGGCAGCGGGTATCGAGGACGGACCATTTCTGTTCGCCGGTTTTCTCCCGGTAAAGGCCGGCGCAAGGCGCAAGGCGCTCGGGGCCTTGAATCGGATCCGGCATACCCTGGTCCTCTACGAGGCACCTCATCGGATCGTCGAATGCGTCGAGGACATGGCTGCAACGCTGGGGTCCGATCGGGCTCTCGTGATCGCGCGCGAGCTGACCAAAATGTTCGAACAGATTCACCGGTGCCGCCTCGGCGATGCCGCGACCTGGCTGCGTTCGGATGCCGACCGGCAACGCGGCGAATTCGTGCTGCTCGTCGAGGCAGCTGCTGTCGGCGACGAGGAAGCTGTCGTCGATTGGGAACGCACGCTTGCCACGCTGCTGGCGGAGCTGCCGCTTGCGCAGGCGGTAAAGCTCGCCTGCAGGCTCACCGGGGCGAAAAAGAACGCGGTGTACGAGCGAGCTCTTCAGATCTCGCGCGGCGTGAACACCGGACGGCCTTGATTCCGTGCAATCCCTGACCTTCACCCGGCCGGACGACTGCCACCTGCACCTCCGCGACGGTGCTGCGCTCGCAAGCGTGCTTCCTCACACCGCCCGCGCCTTTGCGCGCGCGGTGGTCATGCCCAATCTCAAGCCGCCGGTGACCGACACCGCGCTTGCCGCCGCATACCGGGGCCGCATCCTGGGCGTTCTTCCGAAGAGCTCGAAGTTCGAGCCGCTCATGACCCTCTACATGACCGACAGTACCGGCCCCGAGGAGATCGCGCGCGCGAAGCGTTCGGGATTCGTGTGCGGCGTCAAGTACTACCCGGCGGGCGCGACAACGCATTCAGCGGCGGGCGTGACCCGGATCGAGCGCGCCTACCCGGCGCTCGAAGCCATGGAGGAAATCGAGCTGCCCCTGCTCGTCCACGGCGAAGTCACGACACCCGGTGTGGACATTTTCGATCGCGAGCGCGTGTTTCTCGAAACCGTACTCGCCGATATTACCCGCCGTTTCCCGCGGCTTCGCGTCGTGGTCGAGCACCTTACGACCCGTGAAGCGGTGGACTTCGTTTTCGCGAGCGGACCTCATGTCGCCGCCACCATCACAGCGCACCATCTCCTCTACAATCGCAACGCGCTTTTCTCAGGCGGCATCCGGCCGCATTACTACTGCTTGCCGGTGCTCAAACGCGAAGAACATCGCCTCGCGCTCGTGCGCGCGGCGACGAGCGGCAATCCGAAATTCTTCCTCGGCACCGATAGCGCGCCGCACGCGCGCTCCGACAAGGAGACCCTGTGCGGACACGCGGGCATCTACAGCGCACATGCGGCGATTGAGCTCTACGCGGAAGTCTTCGAGCAGGCGAGGGCGCTCGACAAACTCGAAGCCTTTGCCAGCTTTTACGGCGCCGATTTCTACCGGTTGCCGCGGAACGCGGGCTCGCTCACCTTGCGCAAAGAAACGTGGACGGTGCCCGGCGAGATCCCGCTCGGTGCGGCGACCATGGTTCCTCTGCGGGCGGGCGAAGCCGTGGGATGGCGGCTCGCGGAAGAATGACAGCCGGCCCTTGGAGCCGCGCCCTCGATGCGCCGATCTTTGCAGCGCTCAGGCTCCTGATCGAAAGGCTCCCGTCGGACCGTTTTCCGCGGCACGAGGAACTCAACGCCCTGACAGCTCCATCGGTGATGAGCGGCGGCGCCGCGCCGATCCGTTTCGTGCTGCCGGCTGCGCCTTCCCCGGAATTCTCGGCGCAGTATGAAGTCCGCGTCTTCGAGACCGGAGAGGTACAGACGCGCCTCGACAACTGGCATGACCTCTTCAATGCGCTGGTGTGGCTCGCCTTTCCGAAAACCAAGTCGGTTCTCAACAGGCACCACTACGAGGAGATCAAGTCGCGTCGCGGCGAGCGGTTGAGAGGTACGGCGCGCGACGTGCTGACGCTATTCGACGAAGGCGGGATCGTGGTCGCCGCGGCAGAGGCGGAGTTGCCGGATCTGTTGCGCGATGCGAAGTGGAAGGAGCTCTTTTGGAAACGTCGCGCGGACGTGCTCGGATCCATGCGATTCTACGTGTTCGGCCACGCCATCTACGAAAAAGCCCTTGAGCCTTACAAGGGAGTCACGGCGAAAGCCCTGATCGTCGATACGACAACCGATCTCCTGGAGGCGCCGCTCGCGCGGCAACTTTCGCAGCTGGACGCGAGCGCGGCCGATTACTTCTCCCGGAAGCAAGCCCTCGCATCGACCCGGAGCCTGCCGCCGCTGCCGATCCTCGGGGTTCCCGGATGGGAACCGGCCAACGCCTTTGAGGACTATTACGACGACAGCGCGCAATTCCGGCCTCGCCGGTCGGGCGAGGCGGTCCTGCGGAAATAGGCGGCGCGGGTGGGGACCCGTCGCAAGAGTGGAGGACGCGCCTCCGATGCCCTGTTCTTCGCTACGGGAACGCCGGCATCGTAGCTTCGATGCCGCGTGCCGCGGCTTCCGGATGGCGGCGGCTGACCAGATCCCGCAGATCCCTGATTTGCGAGGGTTGCACATCGACCATCAACAGGATCTTGCCGGCGTCGATCTCCTTCTGAAAAGATTTCAGCCGCGAGTTCGGCACGGACATCGCTACGAGGCTCGCCGCCCAGGCACCAAAGACCGCGCCGATAACCGTTCCGATCAGCACCGTGACAAGCTGCAGCGCGATGCCCTCGGGTGGCGTGAGATAGATGTAAATACCGAGCAGGAATCCGCCCACACCGCCGATCACGAACCCGAGCTCGGCGCCATGCACTGCGTCGGACTTCTGCAGGTAGTTCGCTTCGTGCAATTTGCCCAGAGGCATTCCACGCTTCGCGAGGAAATGCATGTGCCGATCCTCGATGCGCGCGAGCAGCAGATCGTTCGCCGTCTGAACGGCGCTGCCCAGATCGGGCAACAGGAAGTAGAGTCTGCGTCTCATGCCAGTTCTCCTCTCGGAAGCACGACTCCCTGATCGTTCTTACGCCGCGGCACTCCCGAAGTCAAGCCGCGGGTATCGCGATGCGGTAAAATCGCCGGCGAAGCTGGCTAGACAGTCGCTGGCAAGTGTTTCAGTGCCAGAGGAAAGTCCGGGCTCCATAGAGCAGGGTGCTGGATAACGCCCAGGCGCCGTGAGGCGACGAAGAGGGCCACAGAGACGAGTCGTGACACACGGCTAAAAAGCCGTGCGTTACGGGTGAAACGCGGCAACCTCCACCCGGAGCAACATCAAATAGGCGGACGACGACGCGGCTCGCCGAGTCCGCGGGTAGATGGCTTGAGCCCCGGGGTAACCTTGGGCCTAGAGGAATGACTGTCCACGACAGAACCCGGCTTATCGGCCAGCTTCACTTCTTTTTTCGTCAGCGCGCGGCGCGCTGAACCCACTCCGCAATCGCGGCCACGATCTCCGGCGCTTCACCGAGTGCAGGCGTCACGCGGAACTCGGTCTTCGCGTGGCGTTCCCGGATTTTCGCCACCATCGCCGGCAGCTCGCGTTTCAGATGCGTGCCTTGCGCAAGGAAAAGCGGCACGATCACCACGGTCTTGATTCCCTTGTGGGCGAACCGTGCGGCGGCCTCGTCAAGGGAGGGCGACATGAATTCCAGGAAGGCGAGCTCGACCGGCGTGCCGGAGGCGTGCAGACGGTCGCGGATCATTTCGAACGGGCGCGCCCACTCGGGTTCACGCGCCCCGTGGGCGAAGAGGATGATCGCAGCGGAGGCCAAGTCAATGGACTCCGGCTTCGACGGCGGCGATTTCCCCGATCACGCGCTCGGGCGTGAGCTCGTTCATGCACTTGAAATGGCCGAGCGGGCACTCGCGCGCGAAGCAAGGGCTGCAGTAGATGCCGGTTCGCACCACGCGGGCGTTCGCGGACAGCGGCGGGGTGTGCTCGGGGCTGGATGAGCCGTACAGCGCCACCACGGGACGCCCGACGGCGGCTGCAACGTGCATCAGCCCCGAGTCGTTGCTCACCACGATTTCGGCGAGAGACAGCAGGTCGATCGCACCCGCGAGATCCGTCTTCCCGCACAGGTTCACCGCGGCGCCTCCGGCGAGGCGGGCGATTTCCTCGCCGATGTCGCGATCCTTGTCCGACCCGAACAGCCACACTGCGTAGCCCTGCGCCGCGAGTTTTTTTGCGAGCGCGGCGAAATGCCGCGCCGGCCAGCGCTTTGCGGGCCCGTATTCGGCGCCCGGGCAGAAAGCGGCCACCGGCTTCGCGCGCGAAAGACCCAATCGGTGAAGCGTGATGAGCAGGTTCCCCTCGTCGACGCGCAACCTGACTTCAGGCAGCGGTCGCGCGGGCGGCGCGCCCGGTTTCTGTGCGAGTTGCGCGTAACGCTCGACCATCAGGGGAAGCTCTTTGCGTTCGAGTTTGTACGGAAGGTTGAGAAGGCCGTAGCGGAACTCGCCCACGAATCCGGCGCGGAGGGGGATCTCCGCGAAGAAGGGGACGAGCGCGGACTTGAAGGTGTTGGGCAGCACGATCGCTTCGTCGTAGCGGCGAGAGCGCAGGCTCCGGCCCAGGCGCCAGCGCGCGGCGAGTTTCAACTCCCCGTGCCCGAACGGCGCATCGATGACTTCGGCGATCTCCGGCATGCGGCGCAGAACCGGCGCAGTCCACGGCGGCGCGAGCGCATCGATGAGGACGCCGGGAAGTTTCTTTCGCAGCCGCGCGAAGAGCGGCTGGGCGAGCAGCGCGTCGCCGATCCAGTTCGGCGCGACGATGAGGATCTTCGGCACAGGGCGCTAGTGGCCCTTGGGCTTGCCGCCCTTATAGACGTAGCGTGTGCCGCAGTAGGGGCAGAGCATCTGGCCCGCCTTGACGACGTCGAGGAACACGCGGGGATGCAGAGACCACACCGGCGTCTTGGGCGTGGGGCAATGCAAGGGAAGATCCGTCTCGGTGACCTCGATGACGCGGCTCGCCGGTTCGTTGGCCCCCATCACGCTTTTTCTTTGGATGCTCGCGCCGAAACCTTCTCGTTGACCGGCGAAAGCCAGTCTTTGTGCTTGGCGACTTTGCCGGCGACCACGTCGAAGAAGAGTTTCTGGATCTTGGTGGTGACCGGTCCGCGCGTGCCCGAGCCTATCGTGCGCCCGTCGAGCTCGCGAATGGGTGTGACTTCGGCCGCCGTGCCGGTGAAGAAGGCTTCGTCGGCGATGTAGATGTCGTCGCGCGTGAGGCGCCGGGAAATCACTTCATAGCCCAGCTCGTTCGCCAGGGTGATGACCGAGGCGCGTGTGATCCCGGAAAGTGCCGAGGTCAACTCGGGCTCGTGGAGTTTTCCGTCCTTGACGATGAAGATATTCTCGCCCGACCCTTCGGCGACGAAACCGTCCACGTCGAGAAGCAAGCCCTCGTCGTAGCCGTCTTGGGTCGCCTCGAGGTTCGCGAGGATCGAGTTCGGATAGGTCCCGGCCATCTTGGCGCGGGCCATGGTCACGTTGACATGGTGACGGGCATAGGACGAGGTCTTGACGCGTATGCCCTTATCGATCGCGTCCGCTCCGAGGTAGGCGCCCCAGGGCCACGCCGCGACGGCCACGTGCACCGAGGCGCCGATCGGCGACACGCCCATCTTCTCCGAGCCGTAGAACACGATCGGCCGGACGTAGCAGGACTCGTGCTTGTTGGCGCGTACCACCTCTTTCTGCGCCTCGATCAGAACATCGCGGCCGTAGGGGATTTTCATCATGTAGATGTGCGCCGAGTTGAACAAGCGCTCGGTGTGGTCGGCCAGCCTGAAGATCGCCGTCCCCTCGACGGTCTTGTAGGCGCGCACGCCCTCGAATACCGCGAGGCCGTAGTGCAGCGAATGGGTGAGCACATGAGTGGTCGCTGAACGCCAGGGCACGAGCTTGCCGTCGTACCAGATGAATCCGTCGCGATCGGCCATCGACATGGGAATCTCCGGGAAGCTTTCGAAAGAAGCTTATTCTAGCGGAAACGCGTCAGGCGCCTTCGCAAATGCCCCGGGGTGCCCTCGCTCCGCGCGGCGAAAAACCGTCCGGGGAGGCATGAAAATCCGAGAAGGCTCAGGGAGTTGCCGGCGCATTTTTCGCCCGGCAGCAAGGGCTTGCAGGTAAGATGTCACTTCGTTGCCGGTGATGTCGTCGCGAGACGATGCTCTCGCGTTCATCCTTGGGTTGCCGATCAGGGCCCGCCGTAAGGTCGGCCCGAACTTCCACTCCGATAAGCACACTGAAATCTTGGACCAGCCGCTTCACAAACTAGAGCAACTCGAGCAGGCGATCGAGGACACGATCGACGAAGCGATTCCGCCGAAAAGCCGGTGGCGTGTCGCCGCGCGCATCGCAGGCTGGTTGCTGGTCGCGCTGTATTTCCTCTTTGCCGCAGCCTTGCTTTCCCTGCGTTACTGGATCCTCCCGAAAGTCGCAGAGTACCGCAGCGACATCGAGCAGTACGCATCGAAGGCGCTGGGCCAGCGCATCACGATCGGCGCCATCGAAGCGGGCTGGCAAGGGCTGCGTCCCGAGCTCCTGCTCGCCAACGTGACCGTCTTCGATCACGACGGTCGCGCCGCGCTCACTTTGCCCGCCGTCGAAGCGACGGTAGCCTGGGTTTCCGCCTTGATCGGAACGCCGCGGTTCTATTCGCTCGTCTTCGACCGGCCCAGGCTCGAAATCCGCCGAGACGAGGCCGGCAAGTTCCAGGTCGCAGGCATCGAACTGCAGACCGGTCAGACGGGAGACGCCGGAATGGTGCAATGGGTGTTGTCGCAGCGCGAGATCGTCATTCGCGACGCGAGCGTCAGCTGGGACGACAAGCTGCGCGGGGCGCCGCTGCTCGAGTTGCCGGCGCTCAATCTTGTCCTGCGCAACGGCTTCCTCGGGCACCGCTTCGCACTCAGGGCGAAACCGCCCGCCGCGCTCGCTTCGGCA
Source organism: Burkholderiales bacterium (assembly GCA_035317085.1). Taxonomy (GTDB): domain Bacteria; phylum Pseudomonadota; class Gammaproteobacteria; order Burkholderiales; family SG8-39; genus VBDM01. The sequence continues at coordinate 8,227 of DATHHS010000112.1, read as the reverse complement.
CTCGATGTGCGCGGAGAGCTGCGGGGCGGGGAGATCGGCGACCTGGACACCTGGACCGGACAGGTATTCGCAGAGCTCGAATACACGGATCTCGTCGCCTGGCGGCGCTGGGTTGACTATCCGTTCGACATACGTTCAGGCAAAGGCGGCGTGCGCCTGTGGCTCAATCTGCGCGGCAAGAGCGCCACCGAGGTCACGGCCGACGTCGCGCTTTCCCAGGTGGCGATGCGCGTGGCAAAGGACCTGCCGCCGCTCGAACTGGAATACCTGCAGGGACGGCTGGGTGCGAGTCAGCACGCCGGAAAAAGTTTCGAGGTCTTCGGTCGCAAGCTCACGCTCAAGACCGGAACGGGCATCGAGGTCCCGCCCGCCGATTTCCGGGTGCGCTTGCAGCCTGCCGAGGGCCAAACACCGCCGAAAGGCGAGATCGAGGCGGATGCGATCGAACTGGAACCGCTCGCAAAACTCGCAGAGTATCTGCCGTTTCCAAAAGCCACGCGCGCGCGTCTCGCCGCGACCGACCCGCGCGGCAGCATCGACAAGCTGTCGGTCACCTGGACCGGGGAGGTGGAGGATCCGCAGCATTACAGCGCGCGCGGAAGTTTCAGCAAACTCGCTGCGCGCGCCCAGGACAGCATCCCCGGATTCTCAGGGCTTACCGGGCGGTTCGAAGCAAGCGAGAAGGGTGGCAACGTCGTGCTCGGCTCGGGGCGGGTCGTAGTCGAACTGCCCGGAATCCTGGCGGACGGTTTGGCGCAAACCGACTCGCTCAGCGGCCAAGTCAGCTGGAAACTCTCGCAGGATCAGTTCGAGTTCGGTTTGCGCAACGTCTCGGTCACCAACAGCGACCTCGCCGCAACGTTTACCGGCAGTTTTTCGGGCAAGCAAGGCGGCCCAAAGGTCATCGACCTCACCGGAAATTTTTCTCGAGCCGACGGCCGTGCCGTATACCGCTATGTTCCCTGGCTCCCCGCACCTGTCGTGGAGTATCTCAAGGCCTCGATCCGGGGCGGCTACTCGAACGACGTGAGGCTTCGGCTCAAGGGCGATCTCGCGAAATTTCCGTTCGAGGAACCCGGTTCAGGCACTTTCCAGGTTATCGCGAAAGTCACCGATGCCGACTTGCGTTACGCCGAAGGCTGGCCGCAGGTGAGCGGCATTTCTGCCGATCTCATTTTCGAAGGCAAGAGCATGCGCATTGTCGCCTCGAAAGCGGCCGTTCTCGATGTTCAGGCAAGCAGCGTGCGAGCGAGCATTCCCGATTTGTTTCACGGGGACGTACACGTGGCAGTCGAGGTTCGCGCCGAGGACCAGACGAGCGATTTCCTCCGGTTCATCGCCCAGAGCCCGGTGACGAGAACGCTGGACGGCGTCACCGAAGGCATGAGCGCGACGGGCAAGGGGCGCCTCGCACTCCAGCTCGACATCCCGATCCGGAATCCGGAGACGTTCAAACTGGCGGGCGACTACCAGCTCGTCGACAACGAGATCAGAACCGACCGCGAGCTCCCTCCTTTCTCGCACGCGAACGGGCGATTCGAATTCACCGAGTCCGGCGTCACGGCTCGCACGCTCAGCGCTCAGTTTCTCGGCGGCTCCGCGACGATTTCGGTAGCGACCCGCGCCGACGGGATGATCGCAGTCAACGCTCAGGGAACCGCAAACGCGGCGCAGATCCCGCGCACCTGGGGCGAGCCGCTGCTGCGCCAGATTTCCGGTGCGGCGGCCTGGCAGGCCACGATAACCGGAGCCCGCGGGCGGCCTGTGAGCTTTGTCGTTCAGTCGCAGCTCACCGGCATCGCCGCCGACTTGCCGCCGCCGCTCGGAAAAGCCGCCGTCGATCCGATGCCACTGCGGTTCGAGCGCGTTGTCAGCCCGGGGCCGCAGCGCACGGACACGATCAAGGTGTCGCTTGGACCCACCGTCGACGCCATTGTCCAGCGCCGGCGCGAGGGCTCGCAATACGTCGTGGAGCGCGGCGTGATCGGTGTGAACGAGCCCGCGGTGCTACGCGACCGCGAAGGCATCGTCGTGAAGGGCAATCTCCACTACGTGGATGCGGACCGGTGGCGCGCGTTATTCGGCGGCGAGGACGGAGCCGGCTCGTCGTTCTCCTCGGCCCTCGACCTGAAGATTTCCGCGCTCGATTTCGGCGGGCGGCGCTTGAATGACGTCGCCCTGCGCGCGGGCACGAGCGGCACGGTGTGGATCACCAATATCACGGCGAAGGAGCTCTCCGGAGAGATCGCCTGGCGTCCCGAAGGCCGCGGGCGCATTGTCGCGAGGCTGAGGTATTTCAGCATGCCCGAGGCGGTGTCCGGAAGGAAGGACGACGCCCCGGCCCGCGACTTGCCCGCCCTCGACATCATCGCCGACAGTCTGGTTCTGAACGGCAACAACCTCGGCAGATTCGAGCTTATCGCGGTCAACCAGGCGCTCGACTGGAACATCGAAAAACTGGTGCTGACCGGGCCTGAGAGCACGCTCACGGTCAAGAAGGGCGTGTGGCAAAGCTCGGCGTTGCGGCCGAATGTCAATTTGAAGGAGATCAGTCTCGAGGTCAGCGATGTCGGCAAGTATCTCGAACGCCTGGGCTATCCGAGGACCGTGCAGCGGGGAGCGGCGACGCTGACAGGAAACCTGAGCTGGGCGGGAAGCCCGCAATCCATCGACTATCCGACCCTGTCCGGGCATCTCGGCTTCGAGGCAACGAAGGGACAGTTCCTGAAAGTGGAGCCCGGCGTCGGCCGGCTCATCGGGGTCCTCAGCATGCAGTCCTGGATCACGCTCGATTTCCGAGAGCTTTTCGGCCGTGGCTTCGCCTTCGATCTGGTGTCGGGCTCCGCGGACATCGCCGACGGCACGATGACCACGAAGAACTTCCAAATGAAGGGACCTTCGGCGCAGGTGAGCATGGACGGACAGGTGGATCTCGTCAAGGAGACGCAGGACCTTCACGCGCGCGTCGAGCCTTCGGTGGGCGCCAGCATTTCCGCGATCGTCCTTCTCGCCGTGAATCCGGTCTGGGGCCTGGGGGCCCTCATCCTGGACAAGATCTTGAAGAATCCGCTCGGCCAGGTTCTCGCATTCGAATACCACGTGACCGGCCCCTGGACGAAACCGGTGGTGACGCCCATCAAAGCCGACGTGCGCAGCGTGGAAGCGCAGCAGTCAAGTCCATGACGATGCCTGCTTCATTCAAAGTCGCCTTGGTACAGATGGTCTCGACGCCGAAGGTCGCGGAGAACCTTGCGGCGGCGGGCGAGCTCGTCGCTCAGGCGGCCGGGCAGGGAGCGAAGCTCATCGCGCTCCCGGAGTATTTCTGCATTTTCGGAATGCGCGACGGCGACAAGGTGGCGGCGCGGGAAAAGGACGGCGCCGGCCCGATCCAGGAGTTTCTTTCCGAGACGGCCAAGCGCCACGGCGTGTGGCTCGTCGGGGGCTCGGTGCCGCTGGCGTGCGCCGACCCGGGCAAGGTGAGAAACAGCTGTCTCGTCTACGACTCGGAAGGACGGCGCGTCGCGCGCTACGACAAGATCCACCTGTTCGGGCTCGAGCTCGGGGCGGAACGCTTCAACGAGGCGAGCACGATCGAGGCGGGCGCCGAACCCTGCGCCATCGATTCGCCGTTCGGACGCATCGCGCTTTCGGTGTGCTACGACGTGCGCTTTCCCGAGCTCTATCGCGCCCTTGCCCCGATGGACATCATTCTCGTGCCTTCGGCCTTCACCGCGACCACCGGACGCGCGCATTGGGAGACCTTGCTGCGCGCCCGCGCGATCGAAAACCTTGCCTGGGTGCTCGCGCCGGCTCAAGGGGGAAAGCACCTGAACGGCCGCCAGACACACGGCCACAGCATGGTGGTCGATCCCTGGGGCAAGATCGTCGCCGAGCGGGCCGCAGAGCCCGGGGTGCTCGTCGTCGACATCGATCCGATGTTCCAGGCAACCATGCGCCGGAGCCTTCCGGTCCTCTCGCACCGGGTGCTGTAGTGCGGGCATTTCACGTGCAGCGATGCGGGTATTTCGCGTGCGGCGCTAGAATGTCGGTGTACCCGTCCCCATCTTCAGGCTTATGAACGCTCCCGAGCAGCTTTTCTCCACCGCGCAGTCCTTCCTGCTCGCTCCGCACGATCTCGAAGCGGGCAAGCTCGCGGGTGTTTTCGGGTCGCTGCTTTCGCACCGCCTCGACTACGCGGATCTGTACTTTCAGTACGCGCGCTCCGAGGGCTGGAGCCTGGAAGAAGGCATCGTCAAGTCGGGCAGCTTCAACATCGACCAGGGCGTGGGCGTGCGCGCCATCGCCGGCGAGAAGACCGCGTTCGCGTATTCGGATGAAATCAGCCTGCCGGCGCTCCAGGACGCGGCGAAAGCGACGCGCGCGATCGCGGCGAGCGGCGGCAACCGTCATCCGGTGGCGGTGCGCAAGGGCTCGGGCCTGCAACTCTATCAGCCGATCGATCCGCTGGTCTCGCTCGAAGACACGCAGAAGGTGAAACTGCTCGAGCGGCTGGAGAAACTCTGCCGCGCGCGCGATCCGCGCGTCATCCAGGTCATGGCCAGTCTCGCCGCCGAGTACGAAGTCGTGCTCGTCGCCCGGTCCGACGGCGTGCAGGCCGCGGACGTTCGCCCGCTCGTGCGGCTCTCGGTGCAGGTGATCGTCGAGCAAGACGGCCGGCGCGAGCAGGGCACAGCCGGCGGCGGGGGGCGCAGCGACTACAGCCACTTCACCGAGGAGCGGCTGCAGGAGTACGCGAAACACGCGGTCGACCAGGCGCTGGTCAATCTAGAAGCGCGTCCGGCGCCCGCGGGCACCATGACCGTGGTGCTCGGGCCGGGCTGGCCGGGCATTCTCTTGCACGAAGCGATCGGCCACGGCCTCGAGGGCGACTTCAACCGCAAAGGCTCCTCCGCGTTCGCCGGGAAGATCGGAAAGAAGGTCGCCGCGCGCGGGGTTACCGTCGTGGACGACGGCACCATGCCCGGCAGGCGCGGCTCGCTTTCCATCGACGACGAAGGCAATCCCACGCAGCGCAACACGCTGATCGAAAACGGCGTGCTGCGCGGCTACATGCAGGACAGCATGAACGCGCGCCTGATGGGCGTGCCGGTCACGGGCAACGGCCGGCGCGAGTCCTTCGCGCACGTCGTCATGCCGCGCATGACCAACACCTACATGCTGAACGGCGACAAGGACCCGGCGGAAATCATGGCTTCGGTGAAAAAAGGCCTGTACGCGGTCAACTTCGGCGGCGGGCAGGTGGATATCACCAACGGCAAATTCGTGTTCTCCGCCTCCGAGGCCTACATGATCGAGAACGGAAAAGTCACCTACCCGGTGAAAGGCGCCACGCTGATCGGCAACGGGCCGGACGCGCTCACGCGCGTCTCGATGATCGGCAACGATCTCGCGCTGGATACCGGCGTCGGTACCTGCGGAAAAGAAGGCCAGAGCGTGCCGGTGGGTGTGGGGCAGCCGACGCTACGGATCGACGGCTTGACGGTCGGCGGTACCGCCTAGCGGGATCAATCCCGCTGCCAGTTCTTCGCGCGCTCCAGCGCGCGCCGCCACTCTCCCATCCGCTGCTCCGATTCGTCGTGTTTCATCTTCGGTTCGAAGCGCTTTGCCACCTTCCATTGCTGCGCAATTTCCTCGCGGCTTTTCCACACGCCGGTCGCGAGGCCGGCTAGATAGGCGGCGCCCAGCGCGGTGGTTTCCAGCACTTTCGGACGCACCACAGGCACGCCGAGCAGATCGGCCTGGAACTGCATGAGCAGATTGTCGGCCGCGGCGCCGCCGTCCACGCGCAATTCGGTCAGGCGCACGCCCGAGTCGGCTTGCATCGCCTGCAGCAATTCCGCCGACTGGAACGCGATCGATTCGAGCGCTGCGCGTGCGATGTGGCCCGCGTTCGAGCCGCGCGTCAGACCGACGACGGTGCCGCGCGCATACGGGTCCCAGTGCGGCGCGCCCAGGCCGGTAAAGGCCGGCACGAGATAGACGCCGCCGGAATCGGGAACGCTCGCGGCGAGTTTCTCCACGTCCGCCGATTTGCGGATGAGACGCAGGCCGTCTCGCAGCCACTGCACCACCGCGCCGCCGATGAACACGCTGCCTTCGAGCGCGTACTGCTTCGCGCCGGTTTGAGCCGCGCAGGTGGTGAGCAGGCCGTTGCGCGAAACGATCGCCTTGTCGCCCGTGTTGAGCAAGAGAAAGCATCCCGTGCCGTAGGTGTTCTTCGCCATGCCGGGCTCGTGGCAGGCCTGGCCGAAGAGCGCCGCCTGCTGGTCGCCGGCGATGCCCGCGATGCGCACTTCGGCGCCGAGAGCGTATTTCACGCTGGTGCCATAGATTTGCGAGGAAGGCAGCACCTCGGGCAGCATCGAGCGCGGTACGTTGAAAAGGCGCAGCAAATCGTCGTCCCATTCGCCGCGGTGGATGTCGTAGAGCATGGTGCGCGAGGCATTGCTGGGATCGGTGACGTGCAGCTTGCCGCCCGAGAGCTTCCACGCGAGCCAGGTGTCGATGGTGCCGAAGGCGAGCTCGCCGCGCTCGGCGTGTATGCGCAGGCCGGGAATGCCTTCGAGGATCCAGGCGAGCTTGGTGGCCGAGAAATACGGATCGATGACGAGCCCGGTTTTCGCGCGTATGGTCTCGGCCAGGCCTTCCTTCTTCATGGCCTCGCAGCGTGCGGCAGTGCGCCGGTCCTGCCACACGATGGCGTTGTGCACCGGTTTGCCCGAGCGCCGGTCCCACACCACGACGGTCTCGCGCTGGTTGGTGATGCCGACGGCGGCGAGTTGTCCGGGTTCGAGCTTCGCCTTCTTCATTGCCGCGCGCGCGCAGGTGAGTTGCGAGCGCCAGATTTCTTCCGGGTCGTGCTCCACCCAGCCGAGCTGGGGGAAGATCTGGCGGAATTCCTTTTGCGCTGATGCGCGCAAGCGTCCGTGCTCGTCGAAAACGATCGCGCGCGAGCTGGTGGTGCCTTGATCGAGCGCGAGCACGTATTTCATCCTGTGGCGCCTCGTTCCTCGGTGGACCGGGCGATTCTAGCACCGCGTAGCGGTCGCTCCCGGCGCTAGGGTATGCTTTTGGCTTGATCCCCATCAATGCGCGACTGAGAGCGCCGCAGAACAATCCGTCATCCGAATCGGCGTAGAAAACAAATATGAAAATCCACGAATACCAGGCCAAGGAAATCCTCCGGAGATACGGTGTCGCCACACCCCGCAGCGTTCCCTGCTTCTCGGTCGAAGAAGCGGTAAAAGCCGCGCAGCAATTGGGGGGAAAGGTATGGGTTGTCAAGGCGCAGATCCACGCCGGCGGCCGCGGCAAGGGCGGCGGCGTGAAGGTGGCGAAATCGCCGGAGGAGTTGCGCGAGTGGGCAGGGAAGATCCTCGGCATGATGTTGAAGACGCACCAGACAGGACCCGAAGGGCAAAAGGTGCGGCGGCTCCTGATCGAGGAAGGCGCCGACATCAAGAAAGAGCTCTACGTCGGCATGGTGGTGGACCGCGGCACGCAGCGCGTCGCGCTGATGGCCTCGAGCGAAGGCGGCATGGACATCGAGGAGGTCGCCGCGCATACGCCGGAGAAGATCCACAAGGTGTTCATCGATCCCGGCACGGGACTGAAAGATGCCGAGGCGGACGGCATCGCTGCGAAAATCGGCATCCCGGCGGCAAGCGTGCCGCAGGCACGAACCATATTGAAAGGGCTGTATAAGGCCTTCGACGAGACCGATTGCAGTCTCGCGGAGATCAACCCCCTCATCCTCACCGGAGACGGCAAGGTCGTCGCGCTCGACGCCAAGATCAATTTCGACGACACCGCGGGCTTCCGCCACCCGGAGTGGCAACAGCTGCGCGACCTGGACGAAGAAGACCCGCAGGAAGTCGAAGCCTCGAAGTACGACCTCAACTATATCCAGCTCGACGGCGACATCGGCTGCCTGGTAAACGGAGCGGGGCTGGCGATGGCGACCATGGACATCATCAAGCTCTACGGCGGCGCGCCGGCGAACTTCCTCGACGTCGGCGGCGGCGCCACCACCGAGAAGGTCACCGAGGCCTTCAAGATCATGCTGCGCATCCCGCATCTGAAGGCGATCCTCGTCAACATCTTCGGCGGCATCATGCGCTGCGACGTCATCGCTGAGGGCGTCATCGCGGCGTCGAAGGCCGTGGGCCTGTCCGTGCCGCTGGTGGTACGGATGAAGGGGACGAAC
>DATHHS010000111.1:0-2151 GCA_035317085.1 Burkholderiales bacterium | reverse complement strand
CAGGCGGTCGAAGCGGAGGTTGCCGAGTTCCTGGGCCAGTACGCCGATCTCAAGACCGAAGCCGGGCTGTTGCGCGTGGTGCGCCACGGTCATCTGCCGGAGCGGGAGATCATGACCGGTATCGGCCGTGTCGCGGTACGCCAGCCGCGCGTGCGCGACCGGGAAGCCGGCGCCGCCGATGCGGGGCGTATCCGCTTCACACCGGCGATCTTGCCGCCTTATGCGCGGCGCTCGAAGAGCCTGGAGATGCTGATCCCGATTCTCTACCTGAAGGGTGTTTCGACCGGCGATTTCGAGGAAGCGCTGGCATCCTTGCTGGGCAAGGATGCTCCCGGCTTGTCGGCCTCCACGATCGGACAACTGAAGGAAGTCTGGCTTGACGAGCACAAGCGTTGGAACGAGCGCGACCTGTCGGCCCGGCGCTACGCTTACATGTGGGCCGACGGCATCCATCTGCAGGCGCGCCTGGAAGACGACGCGCAATGCATCCTGGTCATCATCGGTGCCACACTAGAAGGCAGGAAGGAGTTGCTCGGCTTGATCGACGGAACGCGAGAGAGTGCGCACGATTGGCGCGCCTTGCTGCTCGACTTGAGGCGGCGCGGATTGTCGCTCGCACCACAGATCGCCGTTGCCGACGGTGCGCTCGGGTTTTGGAAGGCGCTTGGCGAGGTGTGGCCCAAGACGCGCGAGCAGGAGAGTGTCAGTTTAGCTGTGTGCGAGCGCTCCATGGCAGGTTGTCATCAACGGAGTGTAGTAGGCAAACGCTCGGCAAAGAAGATGGTGAACTGCGCGTAGGCGGCTCGCCACTCGATGGCAGGCTTCCAATGAACGCCAAGATTCCTCAGCGCCAGGTAGAGCAGTTTGGTGGCGGCTTCGTCTGACGGGAATGCTCCTCTGGTTTTGATGATCTTGCGCAAGCCACGGTGCAGGCTCTCGATGGCGTTGGTGGTATAGATCATCTTCCTGATCTGCGGCGGATAGGCGAAGAACGGCACGACCTCGTTCCAGACCCGCCGCCAGGCCGGAGCGATGGCGGGATACTTCTTGCCCCACTCGGCCTCGAAGTCGGCAAGCCGCAGCTCGGCGACCTCGGCCGTCTCGGCCCGGTAGATCGCCCGCAGCGCCGGCACCAGCCGTTTGCGATCCTGCCAGGACACGAAGCTCAGACTGTTCCTGATCAGATGGACGATGCAGGTCTGCACGATCGTCCGGGGGAAGACGGCAGTGATGGCATCGGGGAAGCCCTTCAGCCCGTCGACCACGGCGAACAGAAAGTCATCGACGCCGCGGTTCTTCAGCTCGTTCATGACCCGCAGCCAGAACTTGGCGCCCTCGCTCTGCTCGATCCACAGGCCCAGGACGTGCTTATGACCTTCGCAGTCCAGCGCCAGGGCCAGGTAGACGGCCTTGTTCCTGACCACGCTCTCGTCGCGGATCTTGACCCGCAAGGCGTCGAAAAACACCACCGGATAGACCGTGTCGAGCGGCCTGTTCTGCCAGTCGCGAACCTCGTCCAGCACGGCGTCGGTGACCCGGCTGATCAGGTCGGGCGAGACCTCGACGGCATAGAGTTCGCGCAGGTGGCCCTGGATCTCACGGACCGTCATTCCCCGGGCGTAGAGCGAGATGATTTTGTCGTCGAAAGCCATCCAGGCGCGTCTCGCCTTTGGCTACGATCTGCGGCTCGAAGCTGCCGTTGCGGTCGCGCGGCACCTCGATCTCGACCGACCCATCCTCGGTCAGCACCGTCTTGGGGTAGGTCCCGTTGCGGTTGTTGCCGGTCCCTCGGCCAGCGGGATCGCCCTTCTCATAACCAAGATGGTGTGTCAGCTCGGCGCCCAGCGCCCGCTCGAGCAGCGCCTTCTTCAGCTGCTTGAACAGGCCTTCCTCGCCCAGCAGGTCCTCCGGCTTCTCGTAGCCGGCCAAAAGCTCGTCAAGATGTTCTGGCTTGATAGGCATCGTGTGGTCCCCTTCGTAAGGTTACCCACGGATTGCCCGCACACAATATTCCCGACACTCCCCGCGAGCTTGGCAGCTACTAGGCACATCGCATCCTGCATCAGCGGCCCGACATTCATCGGCTTCACGTCAGCGGGCAATCGGCCAGCGCCCTCATGATCCGGAACAGAATAGAACTCGCGCTGCCAA
>DATHHS010000110.1:0-33109 GCA_035317085.1 Burkholderiales bacterium | reverse complement strand
CGGCGATGAATACCAGCTCCTGGCCGCCTTTTACCCGCGCGATCTGGGAATATTGCCCCTGCGGTTTGCCGAGGGTGTCGGGGTTGAATATCCTGATCTCTGCGGCCATCGTCGGACCTCCGTGAAAAACTTGCGCCGCATATGATAGCCTGTCACTCCGTATTTTCCGCGAGCCCGATTCATGAAATTCCGTTTTGCAGCGCTTGCGTTTTCGATCGTGCTGTCCTCGGCGACGCAAGCCCAGGACCCTTCGACAGGCTCAGGGCAGGCTTACCCCGTCAGGGCCGTACACCTGGTCGTTCCCTACGTCGCGGGCGGCAATGCCGATATCTTCGGCCGGACCCTCGCCCAGAAACTCGGCGAGGCGCTGAAGCAGCCTTTCATCGTCGAGAACCGCGCCGGCGCGAACGGCGGCATCGGCACGGACTTCGTCTCCAAAGCGACGCCAGACGGCTACACGCTGCTCGCCACCGCGAACGGCCCAATCACGGTGAATCCTATCCTCTACGCCAGGGTCCCCTACGATCCGGTAAAGGACTTCGCGCCGGTCGCGCAGTGCGTGGTCTACCAATACGTGCTGGTCATGCTGGCGGACTCGCCGATCAAGAGCATTGCCGGCCTCGTCGAGGCGGCGCGCGCCAAGCCGGGGGCGGTCTCCTACGGTTCCACCGGCGTCGGCGGCGGCAATCATCTCGCCGGAGAGCTGCTCGCGCTCGCGACCCGCACGCAAATGACGCACGTGCCCTATAAGGGCAGCGCGCCCGCGCTCGCCGACCTGCTCGGCGGCCAGCTCACTTTCATGTTCGACACCGTCATCACTTCGGTCCCGCAGATTCGCGCCGGAAAGTTGCGCGCGTTCGCGGTGTCGAGCACGAAACGCGCCTCGGCCCTTCCGGAAGTGCCGACCATGCAGGAGGCGGGCATCAGGGACTTCGACATCTCGCAGTGGCAGGGCGTGCTCGCTCCGGCCGGGACGTCCAGGACAATCGTCGATCGTCTCAACCTGGAGATCGTCAAGGCGATGCGCGCAGCCGACGTGCACGAACGCCTCGTCACGCAGGGAGGCAACGAAATCGTGACCGGCACGCCTGAAGAGCTCGCTGCCCTGATCAAAGGCGATTTGCGGATGTACGCGAAGCTGGTCAAGGACGCGAAGATTCCGGCACAATGAGTCATTCCCGCGCAAGCGGGAATCCAGGGACGTTGAAAGACACTGGATCCCCGCGTTCGCGGGGATGACGGCGAAGATACCGCGACAATCAATACGCAAAACGCATACACGCCATGAAAATTCTCGTCCTTCCCGGCGAAGGCATCGGGCCCGAGATCACCGCGGCGACGCTCACCGTTCTCGATCGCGCCAATGCGCTCTTCAAGCTCGGCCTCGAATGGCAGCACGAGGAAATCGGCCTCCCTGCCCTGAAGAAGGAAGGCACGACGCTCCCCGCCCGCGTGATGGAAGAGGCACGCCTCTCGGAGGGCGTGATTCTCGGACCGCTTGCGACTTTCGACTATCCGCCGCGAGACGAGGGCGGCATCAACCCTTCCGCGGAATTCCGGACCAAGCTCGATCTCTACGCCAATATCCGCCCCGCGAAATCGCGCCTGGGCGTCGGGCTCACCGGCAAGCCCGTCGACCTCGTCATCTACCGCGAAAATACCGAAGGCTTCTATGCCGACCGGAACATGCATTCGGGCAGCGGCGAATTCATGCCGACCGAGGACATGGCGCTGGCGGTGCGCCGCGTCACCGCGAAGTGCTGCGAGCGCATCGCGCGTCGCGCTTTCGAGGCGGCGACGACCCGCCGCGGGAAAGTCACGTCGGTACACAAGGCCAATGTCTTCAGGATTTCGGATGGCCTATGGCTGCGCGAAGTACGCAAGGTCGCGCAGGATTTTCCCCAGGTACAGCTCGAGGAAGTGATCGTGGACGCGATGGCCGCACTGCTGCTGCGCGACCCGATGCGCTTCGACGTGATCGTCGCCGAAAACATGTACGGCGATATCCTCTCGGACGAAGCCTCCGAGCTTTCAGGCGGCCTGGGTCTCGGCGGATCGATCAACGCGGGCGACGCGCATTGCGTCGCCCAGGCCCAGCACGGCTCGGCTCCCGACATCGCCGGCAGGAACAGCGCGAATCCGACCTCGCTCATCCTTTCGGCGGCGATGCTGCTCGAATGGATCGCCGCGCGGCGCGAAAGCGACGCGTTCGCCGCCGCCGCGGGAAACATCGAAGCGGCGGTGAACGCGACCCTGACCGATCCGGCAACACGCACCGTGGATCTCGGGGGGAAACTCAGCACCGGAGAATTCGCGAGAGTAGTGGCTGCGAAGCTCGGTTAAGCGCGACCGGTGATACCCTATTGCAACCAACTCCCTACAAGGAGATTGTCATGACACGCCTTATTTTCCTCTTCGCAGCAGTGGTGCTCGCCGGATGCGGCATAGAGACAGCAAGCACCGCGGCGACCGCCGCGGCCCTGAAGAAACAGGAAGTCGAGCAGGGCAAAAAAACCATGGAGCAAATGCAGCAGAATATCGGCAAGGCCATGGAGCAAACGCAGCAGTCACAGCAATCGCGCGAGGCGGCTGAGAAGTAGCGCTCTTCAGGTCCGCGTCACCACCGGCGCATCGTCGGTGGAAGGTTCGGGCTGCGTCTCGACCCTCATCTCGCCCGCCGGCGGCTCATCGGGCAATTCGGTTTCCGTTTCGGTCGCAACCACGTCCGGCGCCAGAAACCCGCCCGACTGGTGCCGCCACAGCTTCTCGTAGTGGCCGCCGAGGCGCAGCAGCTCCTCGTGCGTGCCCTCCTCCGCGATGCGGCCGGCCTCGAGCACGATCAGGCGGTCCATGCGCGCGATGGTGGACAGGCGGTGCGCGATGGCGATCACGGTCTTGCCTTCCATCAGGCCGAGCAGTTGCTCCTGGATCGCGAGCTCGACCTCGCTGTCGAGCGCCGAGGTGGCTTCATCGAGAACGAGAATAGGCGCATCCTTGAGCACGACGCGCGCGATCGCCACGCGCTGCCGCTGTCCGCCCGAGAGCTTCACACCGCGCTCGCCCACGTGGGCCTCGTAGCCTTTGCGGCCGGTCCAGTCCTGCAGGCCGCCGATGAATTCGTCCGCGTGCGCCTTGCGCGCGGCCAGGCGCACCTCTTCGTCCGTCGCGCCGGGATGGCCATAGCGGATGTTGGCGGCGATCGAGCGATGCAGAAGCGAAGTGTCCTGGGTCACCATGCCGATCGCCGCGCGCAGGCTTTCCTGCGTCACTTCGCCGATGTCCTGCCCGTCGATGCGGATGCTGCCGTGGGTCAGGCCGTAAAAGCGCAGCAGCAGATTGACCAACGTCGACTTGCCGGCGCCTGATCGGCCCACCAGGCCGACGCGCTCGCCGGGACGGATCGTGAGATTGAGGCGGTCGAGCACCGGTTTTCCGTCGCGCCTGTCGTAGTCGAAGCTCACGTTTTCGAAACGGATCTCGCCGCGCGCCACTTTGAGCTCACGCGCGCCGGGACGATCGGCCCCGGCGTGCGGCACGGCGATGGTTTGCATGCCTTCCTGCACCACGCCGATGTTTTCGAAAATGCCGGTCACCTCCCAGCTGACCCAGCCCGCGACGTTGGCGATCTGCCAGGCGAGCGGCAGCGCCGTGGCCACGACGCCCGCGCTCACCGTTCCGTTCGCCCACAGCCAGATGCCGACCGCCGCGGTGCCGGTCAGGAGCGCCGCGTTCATCGCCGAGAGAGAGAACATGAATTGCGAGATCAGGCGCATGTGGGCGGCGATCGCTCGCTGGTGTTCGTCGATCACCTCGCGCACATAGGCGTCCTCGTCGGCGAGCCGCGCGAACAGCTTGACGGTCAGGATGTTGGTGTAGCTGTCCACCACCCGCGCCATCACGTGCGAGCGTACTTCCGAGCTCGCCCTCGCCAGATCGCGCATGCGCGGCACGAAATAGCGCAGGAACACGATATACCCGAGGAACCACAGGAGCGTGGGCACGCCCAGGCGCCAGTCCGAAGCAGCCATCAATACAAAAGCGCTCACGCCGTAGACCGCGATATACCAGACCGCGCGAATGCCCGACATCACGCTTTCGCGCAAGGCGTTGGCGGTCTGCATCACGCGGTTGGCGATGCGCCCGGCAAAATCGTTCTGGAAGAACGGCCAGCTCTGGCGCACCACGTGCCAGTGGCTTTGCCAGCGGATCATGCTGGTCACGCCCGGGATGATCGCGTTTTGGCGGATCAGCATGTCGATCAACATCACCAGGGGACGGACGAGGAGCACCAGCGCCACCATGCCGAGCAGCAGGGGCCACTGCGCGGCGAGCGCCGCCTGGCGGTCGGCGGCTTCCATCAGCGATACGAGCTTGCCGATGAACACCGGGATGGCCGTGTCGATCAGCGCCACCGCGAGGCTGGTGACGAACATCAGCGCGTACCAGCCCTTGGTCTGGCGCGCGAAGTGCCAGTAGAAGGCGACGAGCCCCGGCGGTGGTGCACCCGGACCGGTGCTTGCGGTTCCGCGAATGCGCGATTGGAGATACTTGAACATGGAATACCGGCCATGCCGGCGGTGTTATGCTAGTGCAGATTGCCCGGCTCCATCAACGAGAAAGGTTGCGGAAACGCGGTTCTTCGCCATTCCAGCAGCCGTTGGCACAGGGAACGTTGTCAATGATGAATTTTCTCAATCAAAGGAGGCATGAAATGAAAGTAGCTACACTCATCTCCCTGGTGATCGTTGCGTTGGCGCTGGGATCGTGCATGGGCATGCAGTCGCAGCAGGGCGGCATGTCGTTCTTCGTCACCAGCGCCGGCTCCGGAAAAGGCGCCGACCTGGGCGGCCTCGATGGCGCAGACCGGATTTGCCAGTCGCTCGCGCGATCCGTGGGGTCCGGCAATCGCACCTGGCACGCCTACCTCAGCACCACCGGCACCGGCGGCTACGCCGGCGTGAACGCACGTGACCGCATCGGGCGCGGCCCGTGGGAAAACGCCAAGGGCGTGGTCGTCGCGAGCAACGTCGACCAGCTGCACGGCGCGAACAATCTCAGCAAGCAGACTTCCCTGAGCGAGAAGGGCGAGGTCGTGAACGGCCGCGGCGACACGCCGAACATGCACGACATGCTGACCGGTTCCACGCCGGACGGCCGCGCGATCACGGGCAGCGAGGATTCGACCTGCGGCAACTGGACCAACAGCGGCCAGGGAGCGGCGATGCTCGGACACCACGACCGCCAGGGCCTGCGCGATGACGACGCCTCCAAATCGTGGAATTCCTCGCACCTGTCGCGCGCGAGCAAGGATGGCGCTCCGGGCTGCAGCCAGGTGGCCCTGCAAGGCACGGGCGGCAACGGCTTGTTCTACTGCTTCGCAGTCAACTAGCAGCTCCAGGCCCTCTCCCCGCAACGGGGAGAGGGATGCTTTCCCCACCGTCCTCCGGTGTAGCAAAGGTCCCCCGAACGGCATCATAGACGGCCCGAAGTACCGGGAAACGGTACTCAATGGGGAATGCCATGCAACTTTTCCAGCATGAGTTGCATGAAATGACTTCCTCGCGCGAAGCTCGCACGCCACGTTCGGCTTTCGCTACGGGGAAAAGTGATGAAAAGACTTCTGATGCACGCAGCATCGCCGGTCAATGCGATCGGGGGGATCCTCATAGCAGCGCTGGGGCTCGGCGCCTGCGCGCCCCTGCCCCCCACTCGCGTCCTGAAACCCATCGAGGTCAACGACGCGCACACCACGATCCCCTCGGCCCGACTGTCCTGGTATCCGCAGGGCTTCGATACCGCACCGGGATCGCGCAATCTCGGCGTCGAATTCGAATATGCGCGGGGCGTCGGCCGAAGCGACCAGATCCTGGGCAGCAACGACTTCATTTCACTGGGCGGGAAGAACCTCGACGGGCCGCAGGAAGTCCATAACCACGCCGAGCTGCAATACGGACATGTGGCTTTCACCGGCTCTCAACGTTTCTGGGGAGCAGTGTCCTCGCTCGAGGTCGAATGGGCGGCGGGCCTGGGGCACACCCAGCTCAACCTGATATCGGAAAGCCGTGTCGCGGGCAGCGTCGTTCCTTCGGCGAGGTACGAGTTCAGCGGGGTGACGCTGGGCGTCGGACCGCGCTGGAACATCACGAACGAACTGGCGGTCGAGGGGCGGTTGCAGGTGCTGCACTTCTGGCCACTCTCCAACGACGAGCTCTGGTACCCCGAGATCGCCCTGCGCTACCGGCCGTTCAAGGATGTTGCCCTGCGGATGGGGTATTCCACGATGGAGTACAAGCCGTCAAAACAAAACGGCGAAGACTCCGCCGCCCGCGTCCAAATACGCGGACCGTTCCTCGGGTTGCAGCTTGTCTTCTAGGCGTTCGCTAGCGCTTCGAACCACCCCCCACGGCGAGCAATTTGTTGCCGGGCAGATTGCGCAGCTCCGCTTTTCTTCGCTTGTTGCAGGCGACGCAGATCAACCGGACCGATCCGATCTTCAGGAATTTACTCGTCGTCCAGTGACTTCCCGCGCTGCAATAGCGCTTGGTCGCTTCACTCGCCACTTCTTCTACCTCGGGTCACGTTGATACCGTGCCACGGTAAGCCGCGCGGCAACGCGAGTCAACAGCAGGGATCCTGTCGGTCGGACCGGCGTCCGCGGACGACGCTCTACTGCGGCTCGATCGGCGTCAGCGGCGCGGCTACCCCGGCGGGAAGCGGATGCCTGCCGACGTTGAGCACCATGGATACCATGGTGTAGTAGCCGCTGATCCCGATCAGGTCCACGACGCCGCGCTCGCCGAATCGATCGGCGACCGCCTTATATGCCGCATCGCTCACTGCCTTGTTCTCGTGCAGCTCCTTGCAGAAATCGTAGACCACGGCCTCGTCGTCCTTCATTCCCTTCGGACGTTTTCCCCGGGCGAGGTCCGCCGCGATTTGTGGATTCAGGCCGGCTTTCATCGCGTGGGCATGATGCGCGTGCCACTCGTATTGCGCGCTCCAGTGACGCGCGGTGATCAGGATCGCGAATTCCTTGAGGCGCTCCGCCAGAGAAGTGTTGAAGCGCACGTATTCGCCGAATTTCTGCGCGCGATCGGCGAGCTCCGGGCTGCGCAGGAGCGCGTTGAAAGGTCCGCGTACGCCGCCCCGCGGTCCCGATGCGATTTCCTTGTAGACCTTGCGCTGCGCGTCGGTCATTTCGCTTTCGACTAGCGGCTTGAAGCGCGGCGGGTTGAGTTCGTCCATAGTTCCTTCGGTTCGGGTCGGCAGAGGACAGCATTATCGGGCATGTGCGACCTGGGCGTCCTTGTACAATCATGCGACTTCAAGGAGGAGCCATGCCCAGTCGCAGAGAATTCATCCAGGATCTGGCGGGTGCGGCAGCCGGCATCGCTTTCGTCGGCTGCGGTCTCGTGAAACCCGCGCAGGGACAGGCGGCCGTCCGGCGCCGCGAGGTCGCGGTGAGCGGCCGCCGCGTGAAAACCGTCGACGTGCACGCGCACTGCGCCGTGCCGGAAGCCATGGCCTTGATGGGGATGAAGGTCGAGACCCAGGCGCTGCTCATCGGACAGGACCGCATACGCGCCATGGACGACCAAGGCATCGACGTCGAGGCGCTCAGCATCAATCCCTATTGGTATAAGGCGGAGCGCGATCTCGCGAGAGCGCTCGTCAAGATCCAGAACGAGAAACTCGCCGAGCTGTGCGCCTCGCAGCCGGATCGCTTCGTCGCCTTTGCGTCGCTCGCAATGCAGTATCCGGACCTGGCGGCAGAGCAACTCGAGGAAGGCGTGAGGAAACTGGGCTTGCGCGGCGCAGCGATCGGAGCCAGCGTCAACGGCGAGGATTTCTCCGATCCGAAGTTCCACCCGTTCTGGGCCAAGGCCGAACAGCTCGGCTGCCTGATTTTCATCCACCCGCAAGGCACGCGGGACCTCGAGAAAAGACTGCAGGGCAACGGTTTCCTGACCAACGTCATCGGCAATCCGCTGGAAACGACGATCGCGCTCTCGCACTTGATCTTCGAAGGAACCCTGGACCGGTATCCCGGGCTCAAGATTCTCGCAGCTCATGGCGGCGGCTACCTGCCTTCGTACGCCGCCCGCTCCGACCACGGCTGCCTGACCTTCCCCGATAGATGCACCAAGGTGCAACTGAAGAAGCGTCCCACGGAATACCTGCGACAGCTTTACTACGACTCGATCGTCTTCACGCCCGAGGCGCTGCGCCATCTCGCGGCCGAAGTGGGCTCAGGCCAGATCGTCATGGGAACGGATCATCCATTTCCCTGGACGAGCACGGCGGTGGATCACATCCTCAATACGCCGGGTTTGAGCGACGCCGAACGCGCGGCGATGCTGGGCGGGACCGCGTCGCGACTGCTGGGGATCAAGGCGTAGCGAGGCGGTCGCGCCGCTTCGCCGACTATTTCCTGAATTTCCTTACGGTCATCCCGGCGGTCTCGGCCCAGTAGACATTCCCCGCTGCATCCGCCGCTACGCCCTCCCCTACGCTTTGCGTATCGGGATCCGGACCCAGGCCCGGGATCAGCGTCGCGACCGTGGCGCCCTGGACGCTGCCGATCCTGACGCCCCGCTTGAAACCGGGGTTGAGCTTCGCGCCTGACTGATGATCGGCAACGTAGAGAACGTCGTTCCGGTCGATGAAAATCCCGCTCGGGCGGCCGAACTGCTTCCACTCTTCGAGAAAATTCCCGTCCTGATCGAAAATCTGGATGCGGTTGTTGAAGCGGTCACCGACGAACAATCGTCCTTTGGAATCCATGGCGAGGGCGTGAGGCGAATCGAATTCTCCCGCGGCCGTTCCCTTTTTGCCCCAGGTCTTGATGAACTTCCCGTCCTTCGAGAACTTCACGATCCGCGCGTTGGAATCCCCGCCGTGTCCGTCCGCGACAAAGATGTCCCCGTTCGGAGCGGTGGTGACGTCCGACGGCCGGTTGAAAGTATCCAGGCCGTCTCCGGCGACTCCGGCCTTGCCCAGTGTGAGCAAGACCTTTCCGTCCGCACTGAACTTGACGACCTGGTGCCCCTTTCCGTCTTTTCCGTCCGCGTCGGTGACCCACACGTTGCCGGCCTTGTCCACATGGATGCCATGGGGAAATGCGAACATTCCCGCACCGAAGCTCTTGAGAAATTTACCCGACGGACTGAGCTTGACCAGCGGCGCCACGTTCGAGCCGATGCAGGAGTTCGCGCCGCATCGCTCGAACACCCAGATATTGCCCTGGCGATCGATGTCGATCGCGCTCGTTTGTCCCCATTTCTTCCCGTTGGGAAGTTTCGCCCAGCCGTCTTCGCGGTACTCTTGAGCGAAGGCCGCCGCGGCCGCGAACGCGACGAGGAGTGCGAATATCGACCGGCAGACAGGATGCATCGCTTATTCCCTCTGTCAGATCCTGTCGGGAAAACGGATGATGAATCCGTCGCGGTTGGGCATGCGCACCTTGGGTAGCGTGTCGGAGTTCATCGAGTCGTCCTGGCCGATCAGCTTGTTCTGCGCGAAGATGTAGGCGGTGAGCGCGTAGACCTCGTCGTTGGTGAGCGACCTCGGCTGCTGCCACGGCATCGCGCGCCGGATGAAGTCGAAGACCGTGGTGGGATAGCCCCAGAAGTTGGCGATGCTCTTCACCGCTTCGATGCGATCGAGCGGACCGCCGCCGACCACCGCGGCGGCCACTCCGCCCTTGCCGCCTTCGCCGTGGCACATCGCGCACTTCTGCGCGAAGATGCGTTCCCCTTGCGCGGGCGTGCCGCCGCCAGGCGGCAAACCTGTGCCGTCGGGCATGATGCTGATGTCCCAGGGAGCGATGTCGGCCGGATCGATCGGCCTGCCGAGATCGGGACTTTCGGCGAAGGCTGCGCCCGTACCCAGCGTCAAAGCCAGTGCGGCGACGGAGATCGAAACTCTACGCGTAGACATGTTTCACCTCCCCTCTGGCATCGATCGCCCAGCTGGTGAGACTGTTGTAATGTTGATTCGGAAAACCGAGGACCGGCGGAATGTTCTTCGTTTCGCCGCGCTCGGCGACGAACTGTGCGCGGGTCGGCTGCACGTTGCCGGATTCATCCCACGCACGGCTCTGCAATATCGCCGGTCCGCCG
Organism: Burkholderiales bacterium; assembly: GCA_035317085.1. GTDB lineage: Bacteria > Pseudomonadota > Gammaproteobacteria > Burkholderiales > SG8-39 > VBDM01. The sequence goes on along the minus strand of DATHHS010000110.1, from coordinate 22,988 downwards.
TCCCAGCGCCAGGGCATGCGGAAGCGGGTGAAAGCCTTGGAGAGCACGGGCGCCTGCAACGCCGCTTCGCCCCAGCTCTTGCCGCCATCGGCCGAGACCATGACCTTCGAGATTCGCCCGTTGCCTGAGTATGCGATACCGGAAATTTCGTAGAAGCCCGGTCCTCTCATCGCGAGCCCCGGCGAAGGTTGCGTGATGAAGGACTTCACTTCCTGCAGGAAATAAAACCTGAACGCCTTGCCGTTCGGCAGGAGCTGCGAATAGGTGCGGGATTCGTAGTAGCTCATCGCCGGGGCTTCGACCAGTTTCAGGCGCCGCAGGAACTTGACGTTCATGTTGCCTTCGTAGCCCGGCAGGAGGAGCCGCATCGGATAGCCGTTGCCCGGCATCAGGCGCTCGCCGTTCTGGTAGAGCGCGATCATGGCGTCGTCGAGCGCCTTTTTCACCGGCACGCTGCGGCTCAAGGCGAGCGAGTCGGCGCCTTCGGCGACGATCCACTTCGCTTTCGGATCGATGCCGGTTTCGTCGAGCAGGGTCGAAAGCCTGACCCCCGTCCACTCCGCGCAGGACGCGAGGCCGTGCAGCGCCTGCACGCTCGCCTGGATCGGTTCCCTGGAAAACATGGGCGCGCTGTTGCCGCCGCATTCGACGAAGGAAAAGCGCGACACCATCGGATAGCGCGAGAGGCTGTCGAGCGTGAACACCAGCGGGCGCTTCACCAGGCCGTGGATCACCAGGCGGTGCCTGTCCGGGTCGATGTCGGGGACGCCGGAGTGCACGATGCTGAAGTGCAGCCCGTTCGGCGTGATGGTGCCGTTGACGAGGTGGTGCGGCGTGCGCGCGTGCGAGGTGCGCGGCTCGCCGTTGGGATTGCTGAGCGTGCGCCCGACCTTTTCTTCGAAGCGCGAGGGTTGCTGGTAAGGCCGGCTGAGGCCGCCCACTCCGAGGCTCCAGGGTTCCTCCGCGAGCGGCTCGGCCGTCGCGGGCCGGACGAAGCTGTAACCCATCATGGCCCCGGCCACGGCGGCGCCGCTCTTCAGAAACGCACGGCGATGCAAAAGGCCGTTTCCGGCGACCGCCTGCACTCCGTCCCATCCTTGTTTGGCGTCTGGTTCCATGCCGTCCTCCTTCGATTTCAGCCGACGATCCTTTTCCATCTCCCCGCCAGCTGCTCCGCGCCGCGCAATGAAAGCGCAAAGATCGTGTAGGTCGGGTTCGAAGCGCCGCTGGTGGCAAAGATCCCCGGCCCGGCGACGAAGAGATTCGGGATCTCGTGCGTCTGGCCGTAGCTGTTGACCACCGAGTCGGCCGCGCTTTTTCCCATGATGGTCCCGCCCATCAGGTGGATGGTCGGGATGTTCCCGCGCGCGGACCAGGCTTCCTTGGCACCGGCGGCATTGGCGATCTTCAGTCCTTCCTCGAAGTTCGCGTTCCACACCGCGGTCACGTCCTGGTCGTAGTTGTGGGTGATCCGGCCGAGCGGCATGCCGAACTCGTCCTTCTCGGTCGCGAGCTCGATGCGGTTGTCGATGTTCGGCATCTCCTCGCCGAAGGCGCCGATGCGCGTCAGCCCGCGCTTCGCGCGCTTCATGAAGGCGTGCAGGTCCGGGCCGAACAGATCGAGGCGCGCATTGGCGAAGCCGGCGAGGTCGCTCGTCTTCAAGGCGTTGCCCGCGACGATGAAGGAACTGCCGAACGCCCCCTTGTGGCTGGTCTTGCCGTAGCGGTCGTAGGACATGTATTGCGCGCCCACGGTGCCGCGGTGGTTCTCGACGTCTTCGTCGAAGATCGCCCAGGTGCCGGAGCTGTAATGCGTCATCATGTACTTGCCGACCAGGCCGTTCTTGTTGGCGAGACCCTTCTTGTGCGCGCCGTTCGCCGAATTGAGCAGGATGCGCGGGTTCTGGGCCGCCCACCCGGCAAGGACCACGACGCTCGCCGGCTGGAATTGCTTCTCCTTTTTCTCGTCGTAGTACTCGACGCCGGTAACGCGGGTGCCGTTGCCGTTGGTGAGGACGCGAGTGGCCGTGCTCCAGGGACGGACCTCGACGCCGGCCTTTCTCGCGTCACCCAGGTAGGTGACGAGCGGATTGGAGAGCGCGCCGGTCGGACAGCCGACATGGCACCAGCCGTCGTAGATGCACGCCGGCCGCCCCTTGTAGTCGGTCGAGTTCATGCCGACCGCGGCGGGCACCACGCGGATGCCGACGGCTTCGAAGCCCTTCAGCCAGACGTCGCCGTTGCGGAAGGTTTTCATCGGCGGCATCGGATAGGGAGCCCCTGCCGGCCGCCAGATCTCCTCGGCCTTGGCGTCGCCGGAAACGCCGACGTCGCGCGCCACCTTGTCGTAATAAGGCGCGACATCCTTGTAGTCGATCGGCCAGTCCAGGCCGCGGCCGGATTCGCTTTTCACCTTGAAATCGTTCGGCAGCAGGCGCGGGAAGTTGGCGAAGTAGTGCAACGCCGCCCCGCCCACGCCCCAGCCGGACTGGTAACCGTAGGACACCGGATTCCTGCCCTCGAGCAGGAAGGGTGCGCCGCCGTGCTTGACGCGCCGTCCCCAGAAATCCGAGCTGATCAGGTCGGTGAGCTTCCAGTCCGGTCCCTGCTCCAGGACCACGACTTTCTTTCCGGTCTTCGCCAGCACCGCGGCATAGACCGAGCCGGACGCGCCCGCGCCGACGATCACCACATCTACTTTTTCGTTCTTGGCCATGTCACCACCTCTTCTCGGGGGCGATGTGCGGCATGTAGGGGATGCCGAGAGACTCGTAGCCTTCCATGGTTCCATAGACCACGTCGACGGCGTCGCTGCGCGTCACGAAGTAGATGAACGGTCCAGGGGGCCCCTGCCAGCCGTCCAGCTTGTTCTGGCGCATCAGGTCGACGAACTCGCGCTGGTCGATGCTGTTGAGCTGCGCGAAGCGAACACCGCTCTTCGCCTGGCTCGCCTTGTCGATCGCGCCGATCGCGGCCCGGTAAAAATTCGCGTAAGGAGGTTTGACGTTGAGGATGCGCGCCTCCAACAACGCGTCCTCGGGAGGAACCGAAAGCTGCTGATCGATGAAATGCGAAATCCCTGCCGCGCGGGCGCCGGGTACGAGCGTCTCGCCCAAGGCCTCCAGGGTCTCGGCCTCGTCGGCCTTCAAGAGGCGGAAGGGCACGCCCTGGGCGCGGGCCTCGCGCGCGGTCAGAAAAATCTGGGCACCGCCCACCGTGAACGCGAGCGCGCCCATCGTTGCGCCGCGGATGAAGTCACGTCGTTTCATCTCGTGCATGATTCCTCCTCAAGCAAGCTCCGAGCTGCTACTCCAGATTCGGTCTTTCCTGCACGCGAATGTCCTCTTCTGCCCGAATTCGTGGTCAGAATACTACGCCACGTCAAAGAAATCATCCGCTCAAAGCAGCGGGATGCAAGCTGAGGTGATCGGCGCGGTTCCGCGGCGGCGCTCCGTGCTATTTGAACCATACCTTGTTGCGGGGCAAAACCTGCATCGCGAAATCGGCATATCCGGGAATCCTCGTCCTGAATTCGCCGTAACGGTTGCCGTAAGGGTCCCTGACAATATCCGTGAAGGGGATAACGTACTCGGCTAATTTTCCGGCATATTGCTCCCAGCCTGCGTCCCACATGGCCCGCATCGTATCGAACCGGTCTTCGCATACGACCTGCATCCCCGTCTCGGGAAAATTCCAGCGCGGACACCAGAAGCTCGTCCACCCGGATTCGCGGCGATTGATGAATTCGACCATTCGGCGGCTGAGGACATAAGCGTCCGACTCGATGTGCACGATCTTCCTGCAGCGGTAATTTCTCGCGACCAGAACGGAAAACAGGAAGCTGCGCCACCATCCCGGGTAGTTGTCGACCGCCGAACGGCCCAGCCTGTTGCCGAAGCGGATCATCAAGGGCCGCGCAGGCAGCGTGGGAAAGGGCTGGCCGGGTTCGATGGTCTCCACCCGGGACTGATCCGGCAGGAATGGGGAGCCGTCGTCGATCAAGCAAAAGAGCGCGCGATCGAATGGCAACGCGGCATGATGATCCAGCCAGCGCTCATAGCGCGCAACCCATTCGGCCCGGCCGGCGATATAGCTGGTGCAGAAAACCAGGGTTTCGAAATCGCGCGTCACATCTCGTCCCCCTTGGCAAACCCCAGCGGGATTCTAGGCCAACTCCGGCTTCCACACACAGGCGCACTACCCTGCCGCGGGGTTTGGCTTATGATTCCGGTCCAGATCGTGTGAGGAGCACGCAATGAAATGCACGTCCAGGCTGCTGTTCGCGCTTGTCGCGTGCTCGTCCCAAGTCTTTGCACAGGCGTATCCGAACCGGGCCGTCAGAATGGTCGTGCCCTACTCCGCCGGCGGCGGCACCGACATTGTCGCGCGCGCGGTGGCCCAGAAGCTGAATGAAACGTGGGGCCAGCCGGTGATCGTGGACAACCGCGTCGGCGCGAGCGGCACGATAGGCGCGGACATGGTGACAAAGGCGCCCGCCGACGGCTATACGCTGCTGATGGCCTCTCCGGCGGAAATCGCGGTCAACCACCACCTCTACAAGGTCGGCTACAACCCGGAGAAAGACTTCGCGCCCATTACGCTGGTCGCGATCACGCCGCTGGTCGTCGCGGTCTATCCCGGCCTGCCGGTGAAAAACATCCAGGAATTTGTCGCGCTGGCCAGGGACAAGCCGGGAACGATGGGCTTCGCCACGCCCGGCACCGGCAGCACGCAGCACCTCACCGGCGAAATGCTGATGGCGGCGGCCGGCATCAAGCTCGTGCACATCCCTTACAAGGGCGCCGGCCAATCGATTCCCGACGTGATGGGCGGGCAGGTTCCGGTGGGCATCTATGGCTTGCTGACCATCAGCCAGCAGGCGAAAGCGGGCAAGCTGCGCGTGCTCGCGGTGACGACGCCGAAGCGCTCCTCCTCGGCGCCGGACTGGCCCACGCTCGCCGAATCCGGTTTTCCCGGGTTCGACACTTCGCTGTGGTTCGGGCTGCTCGCGCCGGCGGCCACGCCCAAGGAGATCATCGGTAAAATCCACGCCGACGTAGTGCGCGTGCTCAAACAGCCTGAGGTGGCGGAACGCATCGCATCCCAAGGCGCCGACATCGTGGGGAACACGCCGGCGGAGTTCGCGGCTTTCATCGCCGCCGAATCCGCCAAGTACGCGAGCATCATCCGGCAGGCGGGAGTGAAGCTCGACTAAACCTGGGGAGATTCCACTTATGCCATCGGCTCATCTGGGAATGATTACGGCGTTCGCGGTCCTTGTGCAGGGCCTTGCGTCGCCGGCAGCAGCGCAGTCTCTGGACTACGGGTTCTTCAAGGCCCGCGTCGAGCCGATCTTTCTGAAGAAGCGGCCCGGACACGTCCGTTGCTACGTATGCCATTCCGAGCGCAGCAATAACAGCTTCCGCCTGGAGAAAATTTCACCCGGCGACAGGTTCTGGACCGAAGAACAGTCGCGCCGCAACTTCGACGTGGTATCGCGCCTGGTGGTGCCCGGCGAACCGGGTAAGAGCCTGCTCCTCCTGCAGCCGCTCGCGCCCGAAGCGGGCGGCAACGCCTTCCACACGGGCGGCAGGCAGTTCGCCTCGAAGTACGACGCGGAGTGGAAAGTCCTCGCCGCCTGGGTCAACGGGCGGGCGGCGCCTCCCGCGAAGTGATTCTCTAGCGCATCACCAGCGTGTTGATGCGCTTGGGCACCTCTCCGACCGGGACGGTGGCCACGGCCTTCATGGCCTTGGTATCGATGACGGACACCGATCGCGCTCCGGCGTTGGAGATGTAGAGCAGCTTGCTGTCGGGCGTGAAGGTCACCCAGTTCGGCACCGAACCGATCGGCGCGCGTCCCGCCAGCTTCAACTCGGGCAGCGCGACGTGTCCGAGCAGATTCAAATCGGGCAGCGAGTAGGCGAACACCGCGTTGGCGTAGATGCTCGTGACCCACAGCGTCTTGCCGTCGGGTGCGACACCGATGCCGTGCGACGGCGAGTCGCCGCGCCGCTCCGCGACCCCGAATCCCGTGGGCTCGGCCGGCAGCACGATCCGCATCGTCTCCTTGCGCGCCGCAAAATCCACCACCGAGAATCCGTTCAGGCTCGAGAGCTGGATGAAAATGCGGCGGGTCGAGCCGTCGGGACCCGTCTCGAAAGTCATCGGCCGCACGCCTTCGTCGAGCTTCAGCTCCCAGGCGATCTGCTCGGTCTTGAGATCGATGACCGTCAGCGTCTTCGTCCGGATCGAGCCGGTAACCACGAACTTGTTGTCCGGCGTCACGTAGACATTGTGCAGGCGGCCGTGCACCGGAATGCTCTTCACCAGCTTGAGCGAGGCCGTGTCGATCACATCCAGCGCACCCGGGTCCTCGGCGATGCCCACCACCACCCGCCCGCCATCCTTGGTGACCGCGATATTGTTGGGGTGGCCGCTAAAAGCAATCTTCTTGGCGATCTTGCCGCTCGCGCGGTCGACCACGTCCAGCGTGCTGTCCGATTCGTTGCTGACATAAACGCGCGACCCGTCGGGCGCGAAGTCGATGCCGTGAGGAGCCTCGATGCCGCTGATCACCTGCACCACCTTGTTCGTCGCCGGGTCGATCACATGGATGTTGTCCCCGGCGCTGTTGGTGATGTACACGCGCACCGTATCCGCCGAAGCTGGCAGAGCCACGAACAGCAGCAAAGGCCAGGCATGCCTGAAGCCGGTGCGGAAACGCGTCGATTCGATCGGGTTCATGGCCATCTCCTCTTCGTACGCGACCCGCCAGTTTAGGCAGCAGCGCCCCCCAGGGTCAAGGTTTACGGCGAGCCGTCGAAGGTGCAAGATGGGCGGCCTTTGCAGCACCATCAGGGGGAATTCATGAAATTCATTGCACCGGCTGCAGCCGTCCTGCTCCTGTCTGCCACCGCCGTGACTGCGCAGACACTCGATGAGCTCAAGAACGACGGGAAGAATCCCGACAACATCCTCACCTACGGCATGGGCTACGCCCAGCAGCGCTACAGCCCTCTCAAGCAGATCGACACGAGCACCGTGAAGCGCCTCGTGCCGGTCTGGAACCTGAGCCTCAACAACGATTGGGGCGAGCAGGCGCAGCCGATCGTCTACAACGGCGTGATGTACGTGACCAACGCCCGCGCGACCGTCGCGATCGACGTCGCCACCGGCAAGCAGATCTGGAAGCAGACGCTCGACTGGCCGCCCGATACGCCGCGCGTCGTCTGCTGCGGCGTCTCCAACAAGGGCGCTGCGATCTACAACGGCAAGGTGTATCGCACCACGCTCGACGCCCACGTAGTGGCGTACGACGCGAAGACCGGCAAGGAAATCTGGAAGACCAAGGTCGCGGAATGGAAGGACGGCTTTTCCCTCACCGTCGCGCCCCTGGTCGCGAACGGCGTGCTGATCACGGGAATCTCCGGCGCCGAGTACGGCGTGCGCGGTTTCATCGACGGCTGGGACCCGGAGACCGGCAAGCAGCTGTGGCGGCACTACACCATCCCCGCGCGCGGCGAGAAAGGCAACGAGACCTGGCCGCAGGACAACAACGCCTGGCAGACCGGCGGCGGCTCGGCCTGGATCACCGGATCGTACGACCCCGAGCTCGATCTCATGTATTGGGGCATCGGCAACCCGGCGCCCTGGGCCTCGCAGTCGCGGCCGGGCGACAATCTGTACACCTCCTCGGTGCTCGCGATGCGCCCGAAGACCGGCGAAGTCGCGTGGTACTACCAGTTCACGCCGAACGACGCCTACGACTACGACTCGTGCTGGGAGCTGATCCTCGCCGATCTCAACGTGCAGGGGCGGCCGCGCAAGGTGGCGATGCAGCTCAACCGCAACGGTTTCCTCTACGTGCTCGATCGCACCAACGGCGCGCTGATCTCGGCGAAAGCCTACGGAAAAGTGAACTGGGCAAGCCACGTCGACATGAAGACCGGCCGGCCGGTCGAGACCGAGATCGCCAGGAGCATTCGCTCGGGCAAGCCGACCGAGCACTGGCCCTCGACGCGCGGCGCCAAGAACTGGGAGGCTGCCGCATTCAATCCGCAGACCGGGCTCCTCTACGCCAACACGCTGAACGAAGGGCGCATGTACCAGCACCTGGAAACCAAGCCCTTCGTCGTCGGACAGCGCTACATGTTCATCGAGAACCTTCCGCTGCCGCGCGCCGCGGGCGAACCCATCGGCCACATCGAGGCCATCGACCCGCTCACGGCGGAGAAGAAATGGAGCGTGCCGCTCACCGACTTCCAGATGTGGTCGGCGATGCTCGCCACCGGCGGCGGCCTGCTGTTCACCGGCAAGGAAACCGGCGAATTCATCGCGCTCGACGCCGGCACCGGCAAGCAGCTGTGGCAGTTCCAGACGGGCTCCGGGATCAACGCCATGCCGGTGACCTTCACCCAGAACGGCCGGCAGTACGTGACTGTGCTCTCCGGCGTCGGCGGATTGTACTGGAACATCGCGCGCGAACAGCTCAAGGACAAGGTGCCGCAAGGGGGCTCGGTCTGGACCTTCGCGCTGATGCCGGACTGAAACAGTGCGCCGGAGTCTCGCCATGGCGTCGCTGGGCGTCGCCGCGCTAGTCTGCGCTCCGGCGGCGGCGCAAAGCCCGGAGCAGCTGAAGACCGGCGCGGAAATCTATGAGCGCAACTGCTCGCCCTGCCATGGCGCGCGCATGCTCGACCCGCAGGGCGCTGCGGACCTCAAGAAATTCCCGCACGATCAGCGCGAGCGCTTCATCAACTCCGTCACGCGAGGCAAGAACCAGATGCCTCCCTGGGGCGACCTGCTTAAACCGGAAGAAGTCGAGGCCCTATGGGCCTACGTCGCCGGCGCCGAGAGCGTCCACAGTCACTGAACCACCACGCCCCAGGGCAGCTTGCCCACCGGGATGTCGAGGAGCTTCACATTGCTTTGCGTGTCGATGACCGACACCGAGCCCGAGCGGCCGTTGGCGACGTAGAGCTTGCGGCCGTCGGGGGTGAGTGCCATGTTCCACGGGCGCTGCCCGACCGGGATGGTGGCGACGATGGTGTTGGTCGCGGTATCGAGCACCGAAACCGAGGCTTCGCCGCCGTTGGAGATGTAGACGCGCTTGCCGTCCGGATGCACCGTGATTCCGTTCGAGCGCTTGCCGGCGGGCACTTTGGCGAGCACGGTGTGGGCCTTTGCGTCGATCACGAACACGGTGTCGGCGTTCTCCGCGGCGACGTAGGCGCGGCTGCCGTCGGGCAGGAAGCCGATGCCGCGCGGCCGCGAGGCGACCTTGATCTGCGCGGTCTGCTCGCGCCGCTCAACGTCTATCACTTCCACGGTGTCGCCGTCTTCCGCCCCGGTGTAGACGACGCGGCCGTCCGGGCTGAACGCGGCGTGCTCGGGGTTCTGCCCCTTCACTTTCACGCTGAAAACCTCGCGCTGGGTCGCGGTGTCGATGAAAGTGACGCTGTTCGATTGCTCGCTCGTCGCGGCGATCCAGCGCCCGTCGCGCGAGCGGCCGACGCCTTCCGGGGAAACGCCGAGCGCGATCGCGCCCGTCTGCTTGCGCTGGTCGAGGTCGATGAGCAGCAGCCGGTTGTTGGGCTGGTCGCTGACGTACAGCCAGCGGCCGGAGGCGGCGGCGCCGCGGGGCTTGCCGCCGGTCTGAAGCGTGTCCACCACCGTGTCGCTCGCGGTGTCGACGACACTGACCGTTCCCGAGCCTTCGTCCGAGACATAGGCGAAAGGCGCCGCGAGCGCGAGCGAAGGCAGAGCAAACAGGAATGCAAATAATTTTTTCATGAGGGCAGCATGCGGCGCAATATCCGGTGGCGAGGGAAGACGAGGTGCTTCAAGGCGGCCAGCGCGTGGAGGGCGATCAGTGCCACGAAGACGTACGACGTCGCCACGTGCAGGCCGTTGAAAAAAGCGTAGATGTTTTTATCGTCCACGCCCCATGGCGGGAGCAGCACGGCGTTAAAGAATTTGACCCCGAACCTGCTGAAGTTCGAGGCAGTATAACCCGCGACCGGCATGATCAGCATGCAGGCATAGAGGAGCACATGGTTCGCGCGCGCCGCGCGGCGCTCCCAGGCCGGCATCGACAGCGGCAGCGGGGGCGGCTTGTGCGTCAGGCGCCAGACGAGGCGAAACGCGATCAGCACGCCGATCAGGAGGCCGGTGGACTTGTGGAAATTGACGAAGATGGTGCGATCGGGCGTCTGGCGCGGGACGAGCTGGAGGTACCAGCCGAATGCGATCTGCCCGAGCACCGCCGCGGCGATCAGCCAGTGCAGCAGCACCGCGGTGCGGGTATAGCGCTCTTCCATTGTGGTACTCCGCCGCGCGAAGAATTGGGCCAGAGTATCCGCCGGTTGTTGCGAACTCTCAAGCAGGCACGCGTTTGGGCTGTGCGCCGCTTCTGTCCTTGCGGCCGAGGCGGGGGATCGCCAGCTTTCGTCCTTCCCGGAGCATCCGCTCGCAGTCTTCGGCGGCGGCCGGTCGGGCGAAGAAATAGCCCTGCATTTCGTCGCAGCCGTTGGCGCAGAGAAAAGCGAGCTGGGCTTCGGTTTCCACGCCCTCGGCGACGACTTTCAGCCGCAGATTCTGCGCCAGGTTGATGATCGCGCGCGTCAGCGTGGCATCGTCGGCGTCCGTCGAGATGTCGCGGACGAAGGTGCGGTCGATCTTCAAGGTGTCGATCGGGAAGCGCTTGAGGTAGCCCAGGCTGGAATAGCCGGTGCCGAAGTCGTCCATGGACAGCTTGACGCCCGACTCGCTCAGGCTGTGCAAGGTGCGCGCCGCGCCCTCCGGATCGTTCATCAGCAGGGACTCGGTGATCTCGAATTCGATAAGAGACGGGTCGACTTTCGTTTCGCGCAGAATCTGCCGGACCGCGCCTTTCAGATTCTTCTGCTCGAACTGGCGCGCCGAGAGATTGACGGAGATCGGAGGGACCTTCAGATCGGCTTTTTGCCACGCCTTGATCTGCACGCAGGCGGTGCGCAACACCCAGTCGCCGACCTGAACGATCAGCCCGGTTTCCTCGAGCACGGGAATAAAATCGCCCGGCAGGATCATGCCCTTGTCCGGATGCTGCCAGCGCAGCAGCGCCTCGAATCCGCAGATCTTGCCGGTGACGAGCTCGGCCTTGGGCTGGTAGTACAGCCGGAATTCCTCCCGTTCGAGCGCCCGGCGCAACGCGGCCTCCATGTGCACGCGCTGCAGGGCGCGCTCGTTCATGTCGCGCGTGAAGTACTGGTAGTTGTTGCGTCCCTCCTCCTTGGCGCGGTACATCGCCGCGTCCGCGTTCACGACGAGCGCTTCGGCGCTGTCGCTGTCGGCCGGATACAGGGCGACGCCGACGCTCGCGGTCACGTAGGTTTCCTTTCCTTCCAGATCGAAAGGTTGCCTGAAGGCGTCGATGATTTTCTGCGCCACTACCCCGGCGTCGCCGGTTTTGTCGAGCTCACAGAGGATCGCCGCGAACTCGTCGCCGCCCAGGCGTCCCACGGTGTCGCTCGAGCGAATGCAGCTTCCCAGGCGCTCGGCCGCTTCCTTGAGCAGCTTGTCGCCGGCGCCGTGCCCCAGCGTGTCGTTGACCAGCTTGAACCGGTCCAGATCGATGAACAGCACCGCCATCGGCCAGTCGTTGCGCCTGGCGAGCGCCATGGCCTGCGTCAGGCGGTCCTGAAACAGGTTGCGATTGGGCAGACTGGTGAGCGCGTCGAACTGCGCGAGATAGGCGACTTTCTCTTCGATGGCGAGGCGCGCGCGGATGTCCCGCGAGATCGCGGCGATGATGGTCGTGTCCCCGGAACGCAGCACGTGCCGCGTCGCTTCGAAGGGCAGCAGGGTCCCGTCCTTGCAGATGTAGTGGCTTTTCATCCCGCTGACGATATCGCCCGCACTGCCGGCGGGATTCGCGATGAGCGCATCGTAGCTCGGTTCGAGCTCCTCGCGCGTGATGGGGAGCACGTCCTGGGGGCCCATGCGCAGCAGTTCCTCCCTGGAATAACCGAGCAATCTGCATGCGGTCTCGTTGACGTCCACGAAGCGCATGGTGGTGCGATCGATCAGGACGATGATATCCGCCGAATTGTCCATCGCGAGGCGAAAACGCCGCAGCTCCTCCTCCGCGGCGCGGCGCTCGGTGACGTCCCGCACGACGGCGACGATGACGTGGCTTCCCTCCGATGGGAGGGCGTGGCGGAAAGCCTCGACCGGAAAGCGGGAGCCGTCCTTGCGCCGGTACCAGCCTTCCAGGGCGGTGTCGCCTCCGCCGCCCTCGATCAGCCGGCTGTAGGTCTCGGAGAGCTCTTCGCGCGACACGGAGATGATGTCCTGCGGTCCCATGGCGAGCAGCTCCTCGCGGCTATAGCCGAGTTTTCTGCACGCGGTGTTGTTGACGTCGATGGTCTTGATGCGGGCCGGATCGATGAGCCAGATCATGTCTTCGGACACGTCCATGGCGGCCCGGAAGCGGCGCAGTTCCTCTTCCCGCTGCTTGCGCTGCAGGAATTGGCCGATCTGGCTGCCGATCACGCTGATCGCCTGCATCAGGCGCTCTTCGGGCTGGCGAACGTCGCGGCTGTTGAAGGCGAGCACGCCGATCACCTTTCCTTCCAGGAAGACCGGGAAGACGAACGCGCCGCGCATTCCCAGGCCGCGGGCGAGCCCGGACTGATTCACCCGGGGGTCCCGGGTGATGTCGGTGGCCCAGAGCGGTTGCCGCGACTCCCAAGCCTTGCCCGCCAGCCCGACACCCGGAGCATAGGAGAGTCCGATGGACTTCGCCAGGAATTGCCGGACGGCATCGTCCGAAATGCCCCAGCCCTCGGTAAACAGCAGCGTCCCGGCCTTGTCGTCCCAGCGGAAATAACGCCCGCACTCCCAGCCCTCGTTCTCGCAGATCGCACGGACCACGGCTTGTACCGCGGAAGTCACGCTGTCGGCATCGGCGAGAGACCGGCTTACCGCGTGCTCGAGCGCCTGCAGTTGCTCGGCGCGCTTGCGCCCCGTGATGTCCTTGCCGACGCCGCGATAGCCCTTGAATGCGCCGTCATCGAACACCGGCTCGCCGCTCACGCTGATCCAGATCTTCCTGCCGGATGGATCCGCCCGGCACAGCTCCAGGTCGCGGAAGGGCTGGCGCGCATCCAGCAACGCGATGTGCGCGGTCCAGTCGGCTTCGGTCATGTTGTCGTACTTGAAATCCCAGCGCGTCTTTCCGATCGCCTGCTGGCGGCCCTTGATGAGCCACTCGGGCCCGCTTCCGGAGGAAGAAGTGAAGCGATACTGATCGTCCTGCTCCCAGTACATGTCCGAGGAAAGCTCGGTCAGGCTGCGAAAGCGCTGTTCGCTCTTGCCGAGCTCGCTTTCCACGCGCTCCTCGCGGTTCAATTTGAAGAGCACCACGAAACCGAACAGAAGGACGACGGCGGAACTGAAACCTCCCGCCGCGAGATAAAGCCCGCGTTCCGTTCTGGATTCCGCGAGAACCGCATCGAGCGACTGGGCGACGACCGCATACATCGGAAAGTCCGGTACGCGCTGGAAACTGAAAATGCGCTCGATGCCGTCGCTGCGGCCTGGCCGGACCACGTTCCCTGCCCCTGCCGAGGAGGCGTTGAATGGAAGCTCGGGGAGCGTCTCGTCCTGGGGCGCGCCGGCTTCCGGCCAGCGCATGAGGCGCGTATTGTCCAGTCGCCTTATCGCGACGAGGCCGTCCGGCCCGAGTGCCAGCCGCTCGTAGACGCGAATGAGGCCCACCGGCGACACCGACAACACCAGCACGCCGGCAAATCTCCCGTTCTTGTCGAAGACGCGGCGCGTGAACTGGATCGAGAGCTTGCCGGAAATGCGGCCCTTCACGGGATTGCTGATGTAGAGCTCGTCCGGGCCCCCGCTCTGATGGGCCTTGAAATGCTCGCGGTCGCCGAGAAAGACGCGTTCCCGGACTCCCGGTACATCGGAGTACGCGAGCCAGCCGTCGGCGCCGATCACCGAGACCTGCACGACAAAGACGTCCTTGCGGAATCCCTTCTCGAGCGCCGCGGCTTCCGCAAAATGCGCCGGGTCGCGGGTCCACTGGCCCCGCAGGTGCAGAAGGAGCAGATCGGCCGCCCCCGCGTACGACGAGAAATGCTCGGCGACGACGGTGGAGAGGTTATGTCCCTGCTGGGTGGCGATGCGCAGCGCGGTGTCGCGCTCCCTGGCGAGCTGATAGGCGACGGTGCCCCAAATCAGCACCATGATGACAGCGACCGCCGTCATCAACTGGATGCGTAGCTGACCGATGGGTGTCCGAGCCATAGACGCAGCACGTTCTCGTGAAGGACAGGCCTCCCCGCCTCAGCTTAGCGCGAACGCCTCAGGGAAGCCATCGGAACCGCCACCGGCCGGAAATCATGCCTTCCCCGGGGGCCGGGGACCCCCCCGATTGAGCGCTTCAGCGCCGATGTGGAGGCGATATTTCATTTGGCTTAGACTGGGCGGGATACAGCAATCCCAATCGTTCAAGGAGGAGATTCCGTGATTTGTCTTGCCCGTACGCTTGCGCTCATGCTCTCACTCGCCGGGTTCGGCTCCGCAGCCGCGGCCGACTATCCGGTGCGCCCGGTGAAATGGGTCGTGCCCTATCCGCCCGGCGGAACGACCGATGTCCTCGCGCGCATCGTGGCGCAATGGCTGACCGACCACATGGGGCAGTCGTTCCTCATCGAGAACAAGGCGGGCGGCGGCAACAACATAGGCGTGGAATACGTCGTGCATTCGGCCCCCGACGGCTACACCATGCTGCTCGTCAATCCGGCAAACGGGATCAACACGACGCTCTACAAGAACCTGCCGTTCAATTTCCTCACCGACATCGCGCCGGTCGCGGGGATCGTGAGGACGCCGAACGTGATGGAGGTCACCAACTCCCTTCCGGTGAAGACCGTGGCCGAATTCATCGCCTACTGCAAGGCGAATCCCGGGAAGATCAACATGGCGTCTTCCGGCAGCGGCACCTCGGTGCATTTGTCGGGCGAGTTGTTCAAGTTCATGACCGGCTGCGACATGCTGCACGTGCCGTTCAAGGGCGCGGGTCCCGCGCTGGCCGAGCTGATCGGCGGCCAGGTACACGTGCTGTTCGACAACCTGCCCTCCTCCGCCGGCCATATCAAGGGCGGGCGAATCCGCGCGCTTGCGGTCACGTCGGCGGAACGCGAGCCTTCCCTGCCCGGCATCCCGACCGTCTCCGAAACCGTGCCCGGCTACGAGGCCACCGCGTGGTTCGGCATCGGCATGCCCAAAGGCACGCCTGCGGAAGTCATCGCGAAGGTCAACGCCGAAACGAACCGTGCACTTTCCGATCCCAATATGCTGACGCGCCTGGCCGAGCTCGGAGGCAAGCCGATCAAGGGCACGCCGGCCGACTTCGGCAAAGTCATCGCGGAGGAGACGGCGAAGTGGGCGAAGGTCGTCGTCTCCTCGGGCGCCAAGGTGGAGTGATTCCGCAACGGATAGAGCATCCGTCCCCATCAAGCGGGGCGCAGCCGGAAAGCCGGATTCCATCCGAGCAGACGGCGGGCGCGTTCCGACGAGACCAGGCCTTTCTCTTCCGCGATATTGAAGACACCGCCATGGGGCCCGTCTACCGCCAGGAACGCGGCGTGCGCGGCCGCGTCGACGTGAACCGGCACGGGGCCTTTCTCCGCCGCATTCCAGGTGCCCGGCCCGTAGAGCTGGCCGTAGCGCAGCACCACGCCTTCGAGCGGCGGCGAGTTGAGCGTCATTTCCTCGAGCGCGATGACGCCCGCGACGCCGATCGCGGCCGGCCCCTTGGCGTCCCGGTCGAGCGGATCGTCTTCGGTATGCGGCTGCGGGCCGCTCGCGTAGACCCAGGCGATGCTCTGCGCGATGAAGCGATGGGCGCCCGATACGGCCGCTGCGTCCACCAGATTGCGCGTGCCTTCCTGCCGCACGCGCGCGTTGGCCTTGAGTACCTCCTCGGAAGGCGGGCCCGCGAGGGTCTTCGGCAGATCGGTGAGCTGATGGATCACGACGCCCGGGCGCGCTTCGCGCATGGCCCGCGCGAGCTCCCAGCGGTCGAACACGTCCACCACGACTGGCGTCGCGCCGAGTTTCTCCAGCTCGCGGGCCTTCCAGACCGAGCGCGTCGTGCCGAACACCGGATGTCCGGCGCTCACCAGAAGCGGCACGAGCCGACGGCCGATCGCGCCGCTCGCACCCGCCAGAAAGATCCTGCTCAGCATCGGCGGGTTCGTTCAAGCCTCAAACGTTCGGCAGTGCTCCGAGCAGGCGCGAAGGTACCCGATCACTTTTTCACCGCAGCCGTGATCCACGGCTCGAACCGCTTGCCGAAAGCCACCGTCGCTTCGAACGGAGTCCGATTGCGCTGATCGAAGTCGTCGATTTGCGCGGCGCCTCCGAAAACCTCGCGCAAGGCGAACGGAACGTTGATCGACTCGATGCTCATGCCGCTGATGAATCCCTGCACTTCCCTCGAGCCGCGTCCGGTCCAGTCCACTCGCACCGACCCGCGCACCAGCGCGTATCGACTCGTGTCGGGATACGCTGCCCGCAGCACCGTGGCATTCAGACCCGCGTCTACCACGAACAGGCGGCTGTTGCGGGTCGTCTCCCGGTCGAATGCTTCGCGGGCACTCTTGGCGCGCGTACCGAGCTCCTTGTCACCCGGACTGGCGGCCAGCTTCGCTTCCGCGCGCGCCACTTGCTCCGTGGCGAGCTCCAGCGAGCGACGGTACGCGGGGCCGTCCAATTCCAC
Organism: Burkholderiales bacterium; assembly: GCA_035317085.1. Classification (GTDB taxonomy): domain Bacteria; phylum Pseudomonadota; class Gammaproteobacteria; order Burkholderiales; family SG8-39; genus VBDM01. Next base: position 6,202 of record DATHHS010000110.1, on the reverse strand, counting down.
AACCAGCAGCACTTCCCGGGGAAGCTGCTTCTCGTAGCGCGCACGGCCCCGGGGATCCGAATAGGCGGCGGGCGCCGAGGTGTCGAAGCCCAGCGCCTGCATCTTGGCTTGGTCCAGCCACGCGGGTGATCCGCCCATTCCGGTGTAGTCATAGAATTGCTCGCGCAGCACCCGCCAGACGAGGCTCAGGGACAGTCCGCTGTTCTCGCGGTTCGCATACGATCGATACGGTGTGTGCAATTCGCGCTGCGTCAGACTGAGCTTCGCCTCCGGTTCGCCATTGCGATTGTAGGCGACGCCGAGCAGCGCCACGACGTTGGTCAGGGCGATCAGGCTCAGGCCGGCGATCACGGTATGCGTGCGGGACCAGGTCACGGGTTGCCTCCCGCCATGATGCGGCTGGTCCGCAGGCGCCTGAAAACGACGAGCAGCAGCACCGCACTGAGCGCAATCACCAGGAAGAAGAGATATTTCGGCATGATCTCCCACCACCAGTCGTACATTTTGGTGTAGAGGAAGATCACGAAGAACGTCAGGCCGGTATTCACCACGTCGGGCCAGTGGCGCCTCGTCCCGAGCCAGACCGCGGCCGCCGAGCCCGCGAAACCGAGAACCTGATAGAAACCCTGAATCAGGCTGCGGTCGAAATCGAGATAGCTGATCTGCCCCCAGTTGGCGAGAACCAGCATCGGCAGGAACAGCGTCAGCAGTCCGAAGACGCGATAGGTCGCCGCGAACCCGTCGAAGCGCCGGTGATCGAGGAAGTGCGGAACGAAGAGCAGCGCGACGGCGGCCGGGAAGAAATTCTCGGGCCGCTCGCCGAAATACAGCCAGTACATGCCGCTCCATGTCCCGGTGCGCGCCGACACGAAGGCAATGAGGCAGAGGATCCCGGCCGCCAGTAGCAGCCGTAGGTTGCAGGCATAGGCAAGGAGCAATGCGAGCGCCGCCCACGGGAGCAGCGCTTTGTCGGAAGGTGTGATATCGAATATCTGCCCGAGCATGGCGATGTTGAGCACGAAGCAGGCAAACGCCACCATGGCGGCGAGTTTCGTGAAGTAGCCCGTCCCGTCGCGCCGTTGAATCGCAAAGGTCGCGCCGAAAGCGCCGAAAGCGGCAACGAGCAGGATGGCCACCTGGGCCGTCTCCGGAAACCACCCCCAGAACTGATAGAAGAGAAAGAAGACGCTCGCAGCCAGCGCCAAGGCACCGAGGAAAGAAGCGACCCGCATCCCGATCGAAAGCTGTCTCGATTGCGCGTCCCGGTCGATATCGAAAACTTGCGTCAACTTTGCAAGCAGATCGCGCTGGTGATCCGCCACCTTGCGGCGCTGGTCGTCGCTGAGCGTCAGAATACCTTCGCGCTCCAACCGACCCAGCTCGTGCTGGAATACGCCTATCTCGTCGGCGCACTGCTGGGCCTCGGTTCGGGAGGAAGGATTCATGTGCACGTTCTGGCGCAGGGACATGGCAGGGTCTGACCCCGATTAGGCTAACATGGCGATAGCCATGCCGCGATTTTTCCTTGCCCTGTGCGCCCTGCTCCTCGCTTCGCAGGCGGCCTTTTCACAGCAAAATTATCCGCAGAAGCCGATCCGCTACATCGTGCCCTTCCCTGCCGGCGGCATCGCCGACGTGTTCGCGCGCATCATCGGCGGCCGCATGGGCGAAGCCTGGGGTCAGCCGGTTGTGGTCGAGAATCGCGCCGGAGCGGGCGGGAACATCGGCGCCGACTTCGTCGCGAAGAGCGTGCCCGACGGCTACACCCTCCTCATGGGCAGCATAGGCACGCAGGCCCTGAACGTGAGCCTGTACCGCAACATGCCTTTCGATCCGGTGAAGGATTTCACCGCGATCGCGCTGGTGATCGAGGCGGAGAGCCTGCTCGCGCTGCATCCCTCGGTCGCCGCGAATACGCCGGCGGAGCTGATCGCGCTCGCCCGCGCGCAACCGGGAAAACTCACCTGCGGCTCGGCGGGCGTGGGCACGACCAGCCATCTTGCGTGCGAGCTGTTCAAATCCATGGCGCGCGTGGACGTGACGCACGTGCCCTATAAAGGCAACGTGCCCGCGATCACCGATCTGCTGGCCGGCCAGACTTCGATGGTGTTCGCCACCATGCCCACCGTGCTGCCCCACGTGAAGGCGGGGAGGTTGAAAGGCATCGCGGTGCTGGGCACCGGCCGCCTGCCCGGCGCGCCCGAATTCCCGGCGCTCGCCGAAACGCTGCCGGGATTCGAAGTCAACAACTGGGTCGGCACCTTCGGCCCGGCGGGATTGCCTGCGGCAATCACCGCAAAGCTCAACGCGGAAATCCTCGCCGTCATGGGCACCCCCGAGGTGCAGCAGCGCCTTCTCACCGAAGGCGCGCGCTTCACGCCGAAGACGCCGGCGCAGTTCGCGGATTTTGTCGCCGCGGAGACGTTGAAGTGGGGGAAACTGATCAGGGAAGTCGGCGTTCGGGCGGACTGACGGACTGCAGACATCCTGACAGAGTCATCGCCCTGCCCATTACCCTGAAACTGCTTGGTGTTTTGAACTGGTCCGGTTGTTGCTCCTCCTTTGGCATCCGGGATTGCGCCTCGCGGTAAAAAGTCACAATCCCGAAGGACCTGCCGCTACGGCGGCGAGGATAGAGTGATTCGTTAGGAGGATCGCAACATGCTGAAGAACATTCTGGTCGTGAATCATGCATCGATCGACCGCCAGTTCCTGCTGGGATTGTTTTCGAAGGGGATGACCAGTGCGTTGCGGCGCCCGAGCCCGGCTCGCTGGCAACTTTCAGGCGGAGTACTCGTGGAGCGGAGCTCGCACTAGGTAAAAGCTGGATCTGCCCTCTTCCAGGGACTGCTAGAAGAGGTTCTCGTCGAGCGTGGAGGACGAGCGCACGCCCACGTGCCTGAAATTCTCCTTCAGCCACATCTCGGTCCGCTTTCTGCCCTCGGCATGCATGGCGTTGATGAAAGCGGCCTTGGTATTGAGCTTGCTCAAACTGCTCAGCCTGCTCATGAGCTCCTGCGAGTCGATCAAATGCATGTTCAGGCCCCGCAGCTTGCGCTCCAGGCGGCCCAGAGAGAAAGGCGAACGGTGCGCTTCGCGCTTGGCGAGCGCGATTCCCTGCAGCTCCGAGAACAGCGCCGAACTGAAACTGATCTCCGTCAGCCTGTGCCAGATGTCGTCTGCCGTCGTCGGCACTTCTTCCCGGCGCCGCGGGTGGAGCAACACGATAAGCACGTCGCTTGCATCGCACATGTACAGCAGCGGCCGGATCGGGGGATTGGCCGAAAGACCTCCGTCCCAATAGGCCTCGCCTTCGATCTCGATGGTGTGATGAAGCGAGGGTACGCAGGCCGACGCGAGCAGGACATCGAGCGTAAGCTCCCGGGTATTGAAAAGCCGCGGCATGCCGGTATTCACCTGGGTGGCCGCGACGAAGAGCTTGAGCTTGCACCCTCCCTTCAGCCGATCGAAATCCACCTGGCTCGAAAGTATGTCGCGCAGCGGATTGAGGTTGAAGGGATTGAACTGGTAGGGCGAGAAGAAGCGGCTGAGATATAAACCGGCTGTGGTGGCCGGGGTCGACCCGGATCTCTTTGCCAGTTCCACCGCGCCCCACGCGGGCGGCATGACGTTGAACGGCTCGCGGGTGGAAACGCTTTCCCAGAATTTCGTCAGTGCTTCACGCGCTCCGTCGTTGCCGCCCTGTGTATAGCCATGAGCGAGCACCACGGCGTTCATCGCGCCGGCGCTCGCGCCGCTGATGCCTTCGATATCGATGCGCCCGTCCTCGAGCAGGCGATCGAGCACGCCCCAGGTGAACGCCCCGTGGGAACCTCCCCCTTGCAAGGCGAGGCTTACGAGCTTCTTTTGCATGTCAATCCCGATGGACGGCGGACATCCCGGAGCTTAGCCCTTCGAAGCGCCTTCATATGTACGGTACTGCACAGATGGGCGGCCGCTAAAGGCGGAGTGTGGATCGCCCGAGTAACACCGGCGCAAGCCAGACTCCCGGCTTTCGGCTCAAAAAGGAGAAACAGATTCATGCAAACCCGTACTCTGAACGCGTCTCAGGACATCTACGCCGGCATGGAGGGGGTTCAGGCGGAGCACGTCGCCGACTGGGCCGCTCTGCTCGGCCGCATCGCACTCGCGCTGATTTTTCTGTGGTCGGGCTATGGAAAACTCACCGACATCGCGGGTACGGTGGGCTATATGAATGCCTATCACCTGCCCATCGCCAACGTGCTGGTGTGGCCCGCGGCCTTGCTCGAGCTCGCCGGGGCCGCCATGCTGCTCGCCGGGTGGAAGGTGCGGTGGGCGGCGCTCGCATTGGCCGCCTATACCCTGTTGTCGGCGGCGATCTTCCACAACTTCTGGGCCGTGCCGCCCGACCAGGTGTTGAATCAGACCATTCACTTCATGAAGAACGTCGCCATCCTGGGCGGCCTTCTCCAGGTATTTGCGTTCGGCGCCGGGCGCTACGCGGCCGAGCGCGGATAGCGGCTCCCGCGCCCGGATACACGACGACTAGGGATTCCTGCTTCGGTCTTGTTTCGGTTCCTCGCCGGGCTGCTGCCAGCCGGCGCGGCGAAAGCGCGTGCGGCGCGCCGAACCCTCGGCGTTTTGCAGGGCGAACTCGCACAGATGCGCCTCCAGTTCCAGGCGCAGCGCCTCGGGCAGCCCGCCCGCGGCACGCTCGAAGCGTTCGATGATCGGATCGGCGATCAGCGGGTCGCCGGAGGCAAGCCGCGCCCCGATGAAATCCCCGGCGGAGGTGTCGCCGTCGTGGAAGTAGCCGTAGCCCCGGCCCCACACCAGGGCCTTCTCGTCGGCCTGGATGCCGTAGCAGAGCTCGAACGCAGCCAGGTCGCCGCCCGTCGTCTGGCGCACGAAAAGGTCGAAGAATTCGTCGTGGAACCAGCGCTTGTGGCTCGAAGGGTCGTCCTGCAATACGTCGAGGATCTCTCGCAACACTGCGGTGCTCCCGCTCATCATCTAGCGTAACCGTAACATAGCCTGCAAGGCGCAGGCAAAAATTTCGACTCTTCGCCGAACCTCAATGCCGGTCGAACAATCGCGCAACGATTCCTCCAAAGACTCCTGCTTCGGCCTTGAGCAAATCGATTTCCTTGCCGATGTTGAAACGCGCCCTGACTTCCAGCCGCTTTGCCGCTTCGTCGGTGATGAAAATGTGCTTCTGGCGGAGCACCCCTTCGAGGAACGCGCGGCGCCCGATGCAAAACCGGAACTCGCTTGTCACCGCTGGGCAGTATTCCCTTCTGACGCCCTGCATGTATTCCTGATAGACCGGCCACGCCTGGCCGAGAATGCTGAGGTCGATGTCGATCAGCCTGGCCTCGTCCTGCGACAACAGATGACCCGCCGAATGATGATTGGCGGTGAGCATGATCATGCGCGAGATACTGCGCTTCTCGCTGTCGGGCACGCTGGAACGGTAGCGCAGCATCCGCTCGGCAAGCTCCGCGCTCCGGGTCTCGTTGTCCTTGCTGCCCGGAACGTAGACCGCGTCGTGGTACAAGAGCGCCAGCAAGACCGCGCGGGGATGGTCGAACTTCTGCTCCGCGAATTGCGCGAGGCAGGTGGCGATGTGGCTCCACGCATGATAGAAACGCCACGGCGTGTCGTAGGCACGGCGGGCGATCCTGAACACTTCCAGATCGCATCCCTCGAAATAAGCAGGAGCTACGCCCCGCAGCCAATCGGGAATATCCGAAGCCGGAATCGTTCTATCGCCGGAATTTGTCATGCCACGAGGTGATCGATGAATAGGCCAGCACCCCGGGTATTATTCGTGTCGCTGCTGATTGCGTCAATTGCCCTTTATGGAGAAGCAATCTGGAGAAGCAATCAGTACGTCCTGCCGATGCTCAGGCAAGGCGTTGCCGGTGATTGACGTCTAGTCGTCCCCCTGCCCGCCCCGGCCGATCCGGACCGCGGTCCGCTCGCGGTGGCAGATGCGCAAGGCCTCCACCAGTTCCGACCCGTCGGGCAGCAGTCGCGTGACGGTTTCGATGCCCGTATTGAAGGTCGCGAAGGTGATCGAATTCCGGTCCGACGAGAGACGGCCGACCAGGGTCGGGATGTTGCTGACGCTGGTCTGCTGCCCGGTGCGCGCGCCCGACACGAAGACGCCGTGCGTCGGAGCCTGATCGATCGTCACGGTGCCGTCGGCGGTGACGCT
>DATHHS010000109.1:0-2287 GCA_035317085.1 Burkholderiales bacterium | reverse complement strand
GCAAAGAGCGTTTCCGCGGAAACGTCGGAGACCTAGTTTCACGACGGAACCGTTATCGTAGCTTCCGAAATTCATCGCGCGCCTGCGGATGTTCAGCGAGGAGCCTCTCAAGCCGCGGCAGCCGGGAATGAGCGGCGTTGCGCAATTCTCGCGGCGCCTCGCGGTAAGACTCGCGAAGCAATACGCTCTCCTGCTCGACCAGGATGGCCGCCAGCGTCGCCGCCTGCACGAGATCTTTTTCCGCCTTGGCCGGATCCTTCCTCCCGCGTGTGCTCGAGTAGAGCTTGTGCCAGATCATGCAAGCGACGTCGGGCAGCATGATCGGGATGCAGTGCCCGCCGGCGAGAAGCGGGCCGCCGGTGGCGTTGGCCCGCCCTTTGACTTCCGCGTAAAGCGCGCGGATCGCCATTTCGTGGAGGTGATATAGGGGCTTGGACAACATATGACGCTGAGGCTATATGTAACTGCAACATTTCTGCGAGAAGATTCGCCGGTATACCGACAAAGGCCCGTTTCTCCACCCAAGAGCCGCCCATGACCACACCAGCGCTGCTTGATCACGATGAACTCATACGTCGCATCAGCCTCGACCTCGCCGATGGCTATGATGAAGAACTGGAGATGGAGGTTGAAGACCGCCATCCCTTGCCGGGCGTGCCGTCAGGCGCGCAAACCGACACGGAAAGGGACTATCGGCAGGATTATTTCCGCCACTTGTTTCGGCTCCAAGCCGAACTCGTCAAACTACAGGACTGGGTGGTCGCGTCAGGCGAAAAGGTCCTGATCCTGTTCGAAGGCCGCGATGCCGCCGGCAAGGGAGGCATGATCAAGCGTATTACTCAAAGGCTCAATCCTCGCGTAGCTCGGGTCGTGGCACTGCCCGCGCCCAATGACCGCGAACGGACGCAGTGGTACTTCCAGCGCTATGTATCGCACCTGCCCGCAGCCGGCGAGATCGTTCTCTTTGACCGCAGTTGGTACAATCGCGCGGGCGTCGAGAAAGTGATGGGCTTCTGCACGCCCGACGAGTACGAGGAATTCTTCCGCTCTGTGCCGGAGTTCGAGCGCATGCTGGTGCGTTCAGGCATCAAATTGCTGAAATATTGGTTCTCGATCACGGACGAGGAGCAATACCTGCGGTTTCTCGGCCGCATTCACGACCCCCTAAAGCAGTGGAAACTCAGTCCGATGGATCTGGAATCGCGCCGCAGATGGGAGGACTACACGAAGGCGAAGGACGTGATGCTCGAGCGCTCGCACATTCCCGAGGCGCGCTGGTGGGTGGTGCAGGCCGTCGACAAGAAACGAGCGCGCCTCAACTGCGTCGATCATCTGCTCAAGCAATTTAACTACCAGGAGACGCCGAAGACGCCGATCGTACTGCCGCAACGCGAGCATCACGAGCACTACTCTCGGCAAGCTGTACCGGCGGAAATGCTCGTGCCGGAAGTGTATTGAAGGGCCGGCGAGCTCAGCTATCGGCGAGCTCAGCCGGCGGCGTTGTCCGGCTGTCGCCAAGCTCGTTCGAAGGGCAGCCGCCAGGCGCTGGGGGCGATGAGCTGGTGGATGGCGTTCGGTCCCCACGATCCGGGCTCATAGAAACGAACCGGCAGCGGCGCCTCCAGCAGGTTGGTGGAAACCTCCCAAAGCCGTTCGATGCCGTCGGCAGTCGTGAACAGCGTGTGATCGCCGCGCATCGCATCCAGAATCAAGCGCTCATACGCTTCGAGCACATCGCCAATGTGCCCCGTGTCGTGCATGGCGAACTGCATGCTGAGCTTGTCCAGACGCATGCCGGGACCGGGGCGCTTGCCATAGAATGACAGCGACATTTTCGCGGCATCCGCCAGGTCGAAAGTCAAATGGTCCGGGCCTTGCTCGCCGATTCCGGACCCGGTCGGAAACATGCTCTTGGGCGGCTCGCGAAAGGCAATCGAAATGATGCGTTGACCTTCCGCAAGGCGCTTGCCCGTGCGCAGGTAGAAAGGCACGCCGGCCCAGCGCCAATTGTCGATGTGGCATCTCAACGCAATGAAGGTCTCCGTATCCGAATCGGGGGAGACGCCTTCTTCCGATCGGTATCCCGTGTATTGTCCGCGGACGACATCGGCTGGTTTGATCGGCAGCATGCTGCGGAAGACTTTGTTTTTTTCCTCGCTGATGGGTTGCGGCTCCAGCGACGTCGGGGCCTCCATCGCCATGAAGCCAAGGATCTGAAACAGGTGAGTGACCACCATGTCCTTGTAGGCGCCGGTCTGCTCGTAAAAACCGGAGCGCTTGCCGAGGC